>JASICF010000537.1 GCA_030044775.1 Candidatus Sulfotelmatobacter sp.
TCGCTCAGCAAATTGACCTCCGCCGCGTGGACAAGGTGGCGGCGATGGAGCCAGCCAACTGAACTTTCGAGGCTAACAGCGATGAACAGGCCGATGGTAATGGCGAGGATGTGCAGAAGAAAATCTCGCCAACCCTGAATGGAAACGTGGGGAGCGTGAACGTCGAGCATTGGCGATGTCCTTTTTTGCGAATCGACCGGGCTGCAAAGGAGCTGAAATAGTTTAACGCCAGGGACGGTCAGATGAGAGGTTGAGGTTTATAGTTGGGCATTTCGCAAGCGCAGCGCGTTCGTGATCACGGAGACGGAACTAAAGCTCATGGCTGCGGCGGCGAAAATCGGGCTGAGAAGCAATCCGAAAAAAGGATAAAGCACGCCGGCGGCGAGGGGCACGCCGATCGCATTGTAGATAAAAGCGAAAAACAAATTCTGGCGGATGTTGCGCATGGTGGCGTGGCTGAGCTTGCGGGCGCGGACAATGGCCGAAAGATCGCCTTTGATGAGCGTGATGCCGCCCGACTCGATGGCGACGTCGGCGCCGGTACCCATGGCGATGCCGACGTTGGCTTGCGCGAGGGCGGGGGCGTCGTTGATGCCGTCGCCGGCCATGGCGACGACTCTTCCCTGCCCTTGCAGCTTGCGAACGATCTCAAGTTTTTGCTCGGGCAGGACTTCGGCTTCGAACTCGGAGATGCCGAGCCGCTTCGCGATGTCGGCGGCGGCGAAGCGATTGTCGCCGGTGAGCATGACGAGCCGAATGCCTTGAGCCTTCAGGCTGCGAAGGGCTTCTGGAGCAGAGGTTTTGGGAAGATCAGCCACTGAGATCGTTCCGACATATTTGCCGTCGATGGCAGCGAACAAAGTCGTGCCGTCCAGTGGGCCAATGGCCGCCACGACTTTTTGCGGGGCTCCCAGGTCGGCCATGAGAGCGTTGCTGCCGACGGCGACTTTTTTCCCGTTAACGATTCCCACGATGCCTTTTCCCGTGACGGAGGTGACTTCTTCCGGTTGCGAAAGCTTAAGTTGGCGATCAGCAGCGACAGCGAGAACCGCAGCGGCCACGGGATGCTCACTGGCGCGTTCCAGGCTGGCGATCAGCGCGAGAAGGGCGGGATTATTTGCGATCTCAGATGACATGCCGACGACGCGCGGCTTGCCTTCCGTGAGGGTGCCGGTTTTGTCGAAAACGAGCGTGTCGACTTTCTCGAGAGTCTCGAGAGACTCCGCATTCTTGATCAGCACACCCGCGCGAGCGCCGCGGCCAACGCCGACCATGATGGCCATGGGAGTCGCAAGTCCGAGCGCGCAGGGGCAAGCGATGATGAGAACAGCGACGGCGTTGACGAGCGCGTGGGCGAGGCGCGGCTGCGGGCCGAAGAGCCACCAAGCCATAAAAGTGATGACTGCGACGGCGATGACGGCGGGAACGAAATAGCTGGAGACGCGGTCGGCGAGGCGTTGAATGGGAGCGCGGCTGCGCTGGGCCTGGCCGACGAGTTGCACGATGCGGGCGAGAACGGTTTCGCTGCCGACGCGCTCGGCGCGCATGAGGAACGACCCCGAGCCGTTGATGGTTGCGCCGATGAGCTTATCTCCGGCAGATTTTGCGACTGGAATCGACTCGCCGGTGATCATGGATTCGTCGACCGAGCCGCGGCCTTCGAGGATTACGCCATCGACCGGGATTTTTTCGCCGGGACGAACGCGCAGGCGGTCGTTTATCTTCACTTGCTCGAGCGGAACATCTTTTTCTGTAAACTCGCCATCACTCCCATCGGCAACGAGCAGACGAGCGGTTTTGGGACTCAGGTCGAGCAGAGCGCGAATGGCGGCGCTGGTGCGGCTGCGGGCGCGAAGCTCCATGACTTGGCCGAGGAGAACGAGCGCGGTGATGGCAGCAGCGGATTCGAAGTAAACATCTGGATAGCCGTCTATCCCACGCAGCGATTCTGGAAAGACCCGCGGCACAAGCGTAGCCACGACGCTGTAGAGATAGGCAACGCCTGTGCCAAGACCGATCAGCGTGAACATGTTGGGGCTGCGGTTGACGAGCGAAGTCCAGAAACGCTGGAAAAATGGCCAGCCGCACCAGAGGACAACGGGAGTGGCGAGGATGAGTTCCAGCCAGGGGACACCCCAGCCCCAAAGGAAAAACAGGTAACGGTACCCCATGAGTGTGTCGATTCGGCGCACAAAAAAATTAGGCCAGAGCATACTGGCCATCGCAATCACGAAAAGTGGAGCGGTAAGAATAACGCTGACCCAGAAGCGGCGAGTCATGTCGCGCAGTTCTGGATTTTCTTCTGCTGCCGCAGTGACGGTGCGTGGTTCGAGAGCCATACCGCAGACCGGGCACGAACCGGGCGCGGAGCGAACGATTTCCGGGTGCATCGGGCAGGTGTACTCGGTGCGCGTGGCCGCGAGGGGAAGTTCGGGTTCGAGGGCCATGCCACAGGAAGGACAGGCTCCCGATTTCGACTCGCGAACTTCGGGGCACATGGGACAGACGTAGGCGGTGGATGGGGATTTGGGTGGGGTTGCGGATGCGATTGTCAGTGGATGCCGCTGAGGCGCAGGTTTTGATGAGGCGACGGGAGCGCCGAGCATGACTAATCCTGAGGAGTGTATTTGCGGCTTGTCAGCGAGATAGTTTGCGGGGTTGGCCTTGAATTTTTCAACGCAGCCTGCGCAGCAGAAGAAATATTTCTTGCCATCGTATTCATAAGAATGCTTTGCCGTTGCGGGATTGACGTTCATTCCGCAGACGGGATCGCGGGCGGGCGGATCGATGGGAGTTGTGGCCACGATACAGATTAAGCAGATGAGACAGGCTCAGGCAAAGTCGCAATTTCAGAAGAGCTATCGAACGCAGAGAGCAAGGGGAATAAAAGCAGGTTCCTCACCCGCGCTTCGCGCGTGTTCGGAATGACAAAGAGCTGAGGGCGGGAATTCTTGCCATACCCGCGCTTCGCGCGCGTTCGGAATGACAAAGAGCTGAGCGCCGGGAATTCTTGCCATACCCGACGCTTCGCGAGTGTTCGGAATGACAAAGAGCTGAGCGCCGGGAATTCTTGCCATCTAGTAGGCGAGCAGAATGCGAACGTCGCGAAGGTTGTTTCCGGTGGGGCCGGTTTCGATGGAGTCGCCGAGGGCTTTAAAAAAAGGATAAGCGTTGAACGAGTCGAGAGCGGATTTTGCGTCAAGGCCGTGCGCCTGGGCGCGGGCGAGGGTGGTTCCGTCGGCGACGGCGCCGGCGGCGGGACTGTTGCCATCGATGCCATCGGTGCCAGCGCTCAAGACAGCGATGTTCTCTCCCACGATTTTTCCGGCGCACTCAAGTGCGAATTGCTGGTTTCGGCCGCCGACGCCGCCATTCCTGACCTTTACGGTAACTTCGCCGCCAGAAAGCACACAGACCCGCCGAGATTTCTGACGAAACTCGCGCAAGCGCGTCAGCAGGTAATCGGCGGCAAGGGCATAATCCTGGTCGTCGCACGAGTTGTCGATATGAACCGTGAAGCCGGCGCGTTCGGTGGCTGCGCGCGCGTGATCGAGGACCGCTGCGTTTGAAAGGATCGTCCAATAGCGCGAACGGGAAAAGGCCTGATCGTCGGACTTGGGGGTTTCGTCGAGAGCATGGCGCTCCAATAATTCCCGCGTGGAGTGCGGCATCTGATCGAGCAGGTTGTATTTGGCGGCGATGCGATAGCAATCTTCCGCGGTAGTCGAGTCGGGCATCGTAGGACCGGATGCAAGGGCGTCGGGCGTGGAGTCGGGAACGTCGGAGACGAAGAGCGAGACTTGCTGAGCGGGAGATGCGGCGCGAGCGAGGCGCCCGCCTTTGACGGCGGAGAGATGCTTGCGAATTGTATTGATTTCAGCGATGGGAGCGCCAGAGTGAACCAGGGCGCGATAAGTAGCGATGAGATCATCGAGGGAGACTTCGTCGTCGATGGGTTTTTCGACGATGGAAGAGCCGCCACCGCTGAGCAGGAAAATGACGAGCGATGCGGCCGTTTGCGAATCGAGAAGTTTGAGTATCGCGCTGGCGGCGGCGATGGATTCCGCGTTGGGCGTGGGATGGCCGCCGAGAAAGTAGCGAAATCCGCGAATTTGCGCCGGCGGATTCACGCTGGTGGCGACGATTCCGGTCAGAGAGTTTTGTGGCGAGGGCTCTCCGATTTGTTGCGCCAGAGCCTCCGTCATGGCGTGCGCCGCTTTGCCGATGGAGATGATGACGACCCGCGAATAAGAGTGGAGATCGTAAAGATCTTCGCAAATACGAAGCACGCCGCGCTCGCAATGGACATGGCGGGCGAAAGCGGCGGAGATTGAGGCGTTCTTCAGCGCGGCCAGGAAGATTTCGCGGGCGGCGGAGCGCATCTCAG
>JASICF010000538.1 GCA_030044775.1 Candidatus Sulfotelmatobacter sp.
ATCCAGTGAGCGGCCGTCGCTCCCACGTTGCCCGAACCTACAATGGTGACTTTCTTTCTCATAAAATTCCTCATGTATGAGTCCTTTCAGAATTGAGCGATTGCGCGATCGGGTGATTGTGCGGTTGCAGATCAAAACTACTGATTTCTGATGGAATCGCCCAATGAGCCGATCGCCCGATCACTCAAGCGGACTACACCAGCACTCCCGCTCCCATGTTCTCGATGATGCAGTCGCCGAACTGGCTGGTCTTCACTTTCGTCGCACCGTCCATCAGCCGCTCGAAATCGTACGTAACTTTCTTCTGCTGAATCGTGCGTTCCATGCCGTTTTCGATCAGATCGGCGGCCTCGTTCCAGCCTAAGAATCGAAACATCATCACCCCTGACAGTATCACCGAACCGGGATTAATCACGTCTTTATCGGCGTACTTCGGCGCAGTACCGTGCGTGGCTTCAAAAATCGCGTAGCCGTCGCCGATGTTCGCCCCCGGAGCGATGCCCAGACCACCGACCTGCGCCGCGCAGGCATCGGAGATATAGTCGCCGTTCAGATTGGGTGTGGCAAGAATCGAGTACTCTTCCGGCCGCGTCACGATCTGCTGGAAGATAGAATCGGCAATGCGATCGTTGATCATGATTTTTTTCTTCCACTGACCATTGCCGTGCGTCGCGTAAATTCGGTCGAGCACGTCTTTCACTTCCTGCTCAACCGATGCGCGAAATGCCGGAGGCGCAAACTCCATCCCTGGTTCAACCAGTTCGGCATTCTGTGCGACATTGAGATTTGGATTCTTATCTTTGTTATCGAGAATCCAGCTCTCGCGCTCGGTCACGACTTTGTCCCGAAATGCTTCGGTCGCGAGTTCGTATCCCCACTTGCGGAACGCGCCCTCGGTGAATTTCTGAATGTTGCCCTTATGCACCAGCGTGACCGTCTTCCTGCCGGTTTCAAGGGCATGTTGAATTGCCATGCGCACCAGCCGCTTCGTTCCGGTGATCGAAATTGGCTTGATGCCTACGCCCGAGTCGAGGCGAATCTGCTTCTTTCCGCCTTTCAGCATTTCTTTGTTCAGAAATTCAATTAGCTTTTTGCATTCAGCCGTTCCCTCTTCCCACTCGATTCCGATATAAACGTCTTCCGTATTTTCTCGGAAAATCACCACATCCATGCGTTCAGGATGCTTCACCGGCGAGGGCACGCCTTTGTAATATTTCACCGGACGCACGCAGGAATAAAGATCGAGAACCTGCCGCAACGTGACGTTCAGCGAACGAAACCCGCCGCCAACCGGCGTGGTCAGCGGGCCTTTGATTGCGACACGAAATTCGCGAATCGCTTCGACGGTGTCATCGGGCAGCCAGTTGTCGAATTTCGCTTTGGCTTTCTCGCCCGCGAAAACCTCATACCATGTAACGCGCCGCTTGCTTTTGTAGGCTCTTTCCACCGCCGCATCGAACACCCGGATCGAAGCTTTCCAGATGTCGCGTCCTGTTCCATCACCTTCGATAAACGGGACGATCGGATTATCGGGCACATCGTACTTTCCACTGGCGTAACTGATCTTCCTTCCATTCGTGGGCACAGCTATACCGTTATAAGACCCCGCCATTCGGCATCTCCTTATAAAGTTTGGGCGATCTGGGGAAAACCCAACATTATAGAAAACCTGCCGGAACTGCACACTATTAAATCCGCGCGCGTTGTGCCATAATCCGCTTCTGGAACCAGGTTCTGCGGTGAGACGCGTTGCTCAATGCCGTTCGCACTTCCGGCCCTATGCCACGGCCGCGCTTTCTTGCCTCGCGCTCGTACTTTTACTCGCAGTCGCCTCATTCGCCAGCCCTATTTCCAGCTACACGAAATTCGGTCACGATATCGACGTCGCTCCCAACCAAACCGCCGGCGATCTCACGTGTCTGGGCTGCAGCATTCATGTGCGCGGGAAAGTAGCGGGCGACGTAACCGCGGTCGGTGGCAACATCACGGTGGAAGAGCGGGCGCAGATCGCCGGAGATCTTACGGCAGTTGGAGGCGACGCTCGTCTGGGTGCCGGCACACAAGTCGCCGGCGACGCGACAGTCGTCGGCGGAGAACTTCACCGCGACGCCCAGGCAATGATCGGCGGCGATATAACTGAGATGGGCGGCCGCGGATGGTTTGTACTCATTCTTTTGTTCCCCTTTGTCATACTCGGCCTCCTGGTTGCGTTTGTGTTCTGGCTGGTCGAACGGCTGCGTCAGCCCTCAGTTCCGGCACCGGCTGCGTAAGGCCTACCAGCGCCGCGTCCCAAAATATTTTCGCACCCCCAGAGCTGCATAGCGTCCCCAAGGTCCATTTGCGCCCAGATCGGCCGGCCCCAGATATTTGTCGCGGGCGCCCAAGCGGTCGAACAGAAAGTGCTGCGTCACGCGAAATTCAAACCCCTTTGCGATATAGACACCGGCCCCCCATGAATGTTCAATTCCAATCGCATCGGGTGACCAGGTGTACAGCGCTTGCGGCACATTCTTGCCAAACAGAAATGAAGGCGCGCCAAAAACCATGAAGCGCCGCAATTGCGTTCGGCCGAACGGCCGCACTTCGAGCATCCCCGATAACATATAGCGGGCGAACATGCTGCACGGGGCATTCGCGCCTCCATATTGCCTTGCGGTTGCCGCGCACAGATTCGGGTCAATCTCATTATGCGGGGGTGCGAGATCGAGTTGCGCCCATCCCCAAAGCATATCGTGAGGAAAAAACATGCGATCCTGGGTGTCGATGATCTTGTGATCGGTCGGGTATGAGTCATTCTGTGCGCTGACCGCTGAAGAAAAGATCAAAATCAATGCAATCAGTGAAAATAGCGCTTTCATTGGGCCTCCAGACAATTGGTCAGTGGGTTGTTCAAATCCCTATGGAACATGCCAGCGTGCAACGTGATCCTGATTAACCCTCGTCGCATCGTCAAGGCGGAACATTGTAACCTGCGGCATCCTTTTCACACTTTTTTGCCAGAAGACTTCGATGCTGAAGCCCAGTTGCATTTCGCACCGGCGATGATATGAAACAATGAAACAAGAAGCCTGAACTTCCAGAATTCATATCCAAAATTCTGATTTATTCCATTCATAGGATTACTGAAAAACATTGCTGGCCAGAAAGGACTTACGGCACAACCACCTACGGTTTGGTTCACCGATTGCACATAACTCATGCAAGCGAGCTCCAAAAATCCCAATGCCCCAGGAAGTTTCTGTTTCTTATCAAGCCGTCAAAAGCAAGGTCTACCGATTAGTGGATGCGCTGGTCGTAGGTGAGAAGTCGGAGGCCGAGGTACAAGAGTCAATTCGCCGCTGGTGGGAATTGATCCATCCTGCGGACCGTCCCATTGCGCAAAAGTATCTGGCGATGGTGCTGGAGAGATCCGCGATGGCGCTGGATGCGGTGGAAGGGGGATTGATCGAGGCGAATCAACCAGAAATTCTGCGCGCCCCGGAATCCAATAAGACCCTCAAAATCATCCACCGGCTCAGCAAACATGCTTCCCTGAGCAGTGCCGTCTAGCTGGGATAACGGTCGATTTCCTGTCCGCGGGTCACATCCGCTCTTGCACTTCACCGCAGCGCGCCGTTGGCCGGGGGACAACTCCGCCTTATACTTGCCCTGCTTGTGCAAGCGCCAGTTTCGTTGATCCACGGCGGCCCACGGTTCTCTGATTCATGGACTTCGACCAACTGCAAACATTTCTCGAAGTCGCCCGCCACGCTTCTTTCTCGCGGGCGGCCGAGAAACGTTTTCGAACCCAACCAGCGATCTCCTCGCAGATTCGCGCTCTGGAAGACGAGATCGGGGCAAAACTCTTTGACCGCTCCGGGGGTAAAGTCTCGCTGACTGCAGCCGGAAAAGCATTTCTCAAATACGTTCAGGAAACGCTCGATGCCCGCAAAGCGATCCTCACCGCTCTCGCCGAGATGGAACATATCCCGCGTGGCGCCATCACAGTGGGCGCGAACGAAGGCACATGCCTTCATATCCTCCCCGAAGTGTTCGCCGATTTCAAAAAACAATACCCCAACGTCTCCGTCAACATCAAAAGCGCCGATTACGCTACGATTCTGGAATCTGTGATCGACAATTCGGCGGATTTTGGCGTGGTTTCCCTGCCTGTGAAAGATAACCGGCTCACCGTGGTTCTGATCCATCAGGATGAGTTGGTTATTATTGCGCCGCCAAATCATCCCTTGGAGAAAATGAAATCCGCGATGGTGGGCGATCTGGCGAAGTTTCCTCTGGTATTGCCGAAGGCCGGGCACACGCGCGACGCGCTTGAGAACCTGTTTCGCGAGCGCGGCTTGAAACCGCATTACAGCATGGAACTCAACTCCAGTGAACTGCTGAAGCGCTTCGTAGCAGCAGGGGTCGGGGTAGGCTTTATCGCGCGCTCCAATGTGCAGAACGACGTACGCGCCGGTGTTCTCGCCGCCATCCCCATGGCCGATGCTCAATTGCGACGAGACCTAGCGCTGGTTTTCCGGAGAGACAAAGCTCTTAGCCGGGCCGCCTTAGCCTTCATCGAGATCGCGAAGAATCACAAGTCCGGCAATGAGAGAGCGAAAGCAACCAGCCGATGAGAATGTATGTTTCATGGTTTCTGCCCGCTGGCCTGTTTGTCGGCTTGCTTTGTTTTGCCCCTGCGTCGCGGGCACAAAGCAGTTCAGGTAAAGCCGGTTCAGCCCCACCCTCCTCGTACAAGCTGGTTGCCGTCAAATCGATTGGGAGCAAGCGATTCACTCAGCAGGAAATCGCGGCGGCCAGCGGGCTTCCTGTCGGCACCGTGGCTCATGAAGAAGATTTCCGGAAAGCCGCGCGTCAACTGGGCGAGAGCGGCGCTTTCAGTAACATCGATTACACCTACAAATACTCGGGAGAAGGCACTGAGCTGCAATTTAAAGTAACCGACGCGGACAAATTTGTTCCCGTCCACTTCACCGATTTTGTTTGGTTCAGCGAGAACGAATTGCTCCGCAAACTGCACGAGCGTATCCCTCTGTTCGATGGTGAGTTGCCCATCAGTGGCAAATTGCCCGGCCAGGTTTCCGACGTTCTCCAGGCACTGCTCGATGAAAATGGTGTTCCAGGACAGGTGCAATTTGCGCCGACGCAGGATAAGAATGGAAAAGTGGAGTCGATCGACTACAACGTGGTCGGCGTCAGCATTCGCATTCACCATGCGGATTTTCCGGGAGCGGGCGCCAGCGAATTGCCATTGCTGCAGGCCTCGGCCGAAAAACTGATTGGCCGCGAATACTCCCGCCCCTACATGAACAACTTCGCCCAGAACTCAATACTGCCAATCTATCGGGAGCGCGGATATCTTCGGGTTTCCTGCGCTCCTGCGGAACCCAAAGTCGTGAAAGTGACGTCTTCTGAATGGAACGGAAACGGCCAGCCGCCGACCTTGGTAGACATTACATTTCCGGTCACTCCCGGGATTCGATATAAGGTCGCCGGTTGGGAGTGGTCTGGAAACAAAGAAATTGCAACCAGTGAGTTGCAGCCGTTGATTCAGGCGAAGGTAGGGCAGATTGCGAATCTGGAGCAGTTGCATGACGACCTGCGGGTTGTGCAGCGGCTTTACGGCTCTCGCGGATATATTGTCGCCGCGGTAAAAGCCAATGCCGATTTCGACGACGCTGCCGAAACCGTCTCTTATCAGCTGGTGGTTGAGGAAGGTTCGTTGTTTCGCATGGGCGACCTCGAGTTTCGCGGTCTCGATAACAATCTCACCGCAAAGCTGCGTAGTGCCTGGAAACTTCGACCAGGAGATGTTTACGATGTCACCTATCTGCAGGAATTTCTCGCAACGGCGCGCAAGCTGCTTCCTGCAAGCCTGGACTGGGATGTTTCGAGCCACGTGACAGCCATGTCTCGGGACAAAACCGTCGATGTGGACCTGCAATACACTGCGAAAGCTCCTCGCTAGAAATGGCCAGCCTGCTGACCACTTTGCGGCTTTGCTCGGCTCACGATAAGCTACCGTGTTGGTTGAGCCCTTTCCCACAGAAAACCTGACTCGAGCACTTATGATTTCACGGAGAAACACAATGACTACTGCCTCGCGGTCGCGCCACATCCCGTCGTTGCTCGTTGTGGTTGTAACGGTTGTTTGCTTTGTTGCAGGTGCCGATACCGGACTCGCGGCTCACAAGCAAACTTTTACCGGCGAAGTCGGCGACGCCATGTGCGGCAACAAGCACATGGATGGCACGCCCGCGGAGTGCACTCGCACCTGCGTCGCCAAGGGTTCGAAGTTCGCCTTGGTAGTGGGTGACAAGGTCTACATCCTGGACACCGCAAACCAGACTATTTTGTCTACGCTGAACACGCACGCCGGTCAGACAGTCGTTGTGACTGGCACCTTGAACGGCGACGCCATTGAAGTCAGCTCCGTCGCGGCAAAGTGACCCGTGGTCGGGCTTATTCCGGAAAACGAATACCCGGTTTCTTTCCTATTGACCACGTCACATGTTGTGGTAAAGTGAATCGGCTTTTGCCCGGGCCCTCCCCCGAAGAATCCGGGCACGATGGCAGGCGGCCGCGCCAGCGGCGCCTGCCATTTTTCGTCTCGGACACGAAATTCATCTTTCCTTTACAGACCAATGTGTTAGATTGTGCTTTCTTCCATCCAACAGTTCCCGTTTCGGAGGCTTAAAGTTGGGCAAAGACATGGTTCCGAAGAAAATGTTCTTCACCAAAGGTGTGGGAAAACACCGGGAACGTTTGACCTCGTTTGAACTCGCGCTGCGCGATGCCGGTATTGCGGCGCAGAATCTGGTGCGTGTTTCCTCTATCTTTCCGCCCAATTGCAAAATGCTCCCCCGCAAGGATGGCGTGACGTACCTCAGTCCCGGCGAAGTCGTTTTCGCGGTAGTCGCGGAAAACTCGACGCACGAGCCTCACCGTCTGTTGGCGTCTTCGATCGGGGTGGCGATTCCCGCCGACCGGAACACCTACGGGTATTTAAGCGAGCACCACTCGTTTGGCGAAACGGAAGACGCCGCCGGCGAATACGCCGAAGAACTGGCGGCGGAAATGCTGGCGACCACATTGAATGTCGAGTTCGATCCCGACCGTTCCTGGGATGAGAAGAAACAGATCTATCGCCTTTCGAACAAAATTGTTCGCACGGCAAACGTGACCCAATCGGCCGTGGGCGATAAGCGCGGATTGTGGACCACAGTGATTGCCTCAGCGGTGCTGATTTTCGACTGAGCCCGTAGAAACTGCCTGAAGATGGTTCCTGTAAGGGCATCGAGATGCCGCTCGTCGGCGAGTAAGCGAACGGCTTTAGCGGGCGGTTTCCCGCACAAAAAAGAGCCAAAGCCGGCTGCGATCTCAAAGTGTATTGGCATGCCGGAAGACGTGCCTTGATACGAAGCTCTATCGCTTTTTTCGATGTCGCACACGGGCGAGCATAAAGATGAAAACAATTGCTCTGGGTCTTGTGAGCTTATTGCTGGGGACATCTGCACTGTTCTCGCAGACGAGTCAAAGCAGCTCCCTGCTCATACTCGCCAAGAAAGACAGC
>JASICF010000539.1 GCA_030044775.1 Candidatus Sulfotelmatobacter sp.
CAATACGCGCTCAACTTGTTCCAGTTCTTCTGAAGTGACGTCCTGGAATGCACCTTTGATGAGTGCCGCGTGCCGGCGGAAGAGAGGAACGAACATTTGCCGCCCTTTTTCAGTCAGAGACACTGTCCTTACCCGACGATCTGCACTGCACTCTACGCGGCTGACAAAGCCTTTCTTGTATAGGCGATCCACCGCCACGCTGACCGACCCTGGGTTGAGGTAAACCTTGGGGCCAATCGCGTTTACCGGCATCGGCCCCTTATGCAGCAGCACTTCGAGAACTCGAAAGTCAGACTCCCCTAACCCCTCTTCCGCGAGTGCTTGAAGGAGATAACGTGACATGGACTGCCAGGCCTTCAGCATGATGAGCCAGGCATGAAGCGCTTCCGGACGCTGTTTGCGTTCTTCCATAAAAATGTGAATCCCACGATTATACTCGGCATCAGATATATCGATGTCGATAGTCCTTGTATCGATGCATAGTTGGATTCACTAAGGAGATCTTTCCATGAAAATCGCTTCCACTGTAGCCCGTTACCTGTTGGGATCCATCTTTTTCGTGTTCGGCTTGAACGGCTTTCTGCACTTCATCCCGACGCGCCCGCCTGCCGGAGTTGCGGGCCAGTTCTTCGCCGCGCTCTATCTCTCTCACTACCTTGTCGTTATCTTCCTCTTGCAACTCGGACCCGCGATCCTGCTGCTTTTCAACCGCTACGTACCCCTGGCGCTGACTCTGCTCGGTCCGATCGTGGTCAATATCGTGTTCTTCCACTTGCTGATGGCGCCAAGCGGACTACCGATGGCCTTTGTCGTCACGATTTTGTGGATTCTGACGGCGGTTTCGGTGCGCTCGGCCTTCCGGGGTTTGTTCCAAAAGACCTACACGCCGGACAGAGTCTCTGCCACTGCCTGATTTCTGGCAAGAGTGGTTCTAGCGACTGTAGACAACAATAAGGAGATAACACTATGACGGACACGACCGCAGCTCGAGCACAGATTTCGACCACTACCTGGAACATCGACCCGGCTCACTCCGTGGCGGAGTTCAAAGTCAAACACATGATGATCGCGAACGTGAAAGGCCAATTCTCCAAGGTTTCGGGAGCTTTGGTTTTGGACGAATCCGATCTAGCAAACTCTCGCGTCGAAGCCTCGATCGAGGCGGCCTCGATTCATACCCGCGATGAACAGCGGGATACGCACTTGAAGAGCCCCGATTTCTTTGATGTGGCGAAGTTTCCGACCCTGACTTTCAAATCCAAGGGCATCAGCATCGTCAGGGATGGAGAACTAGCGGTCGAAGGCGACCTCACTATCCATGGTGTTACGCACAAGGTCCGCTTTGCGGTGGAAGGGCCAACGCCACCGACCAAGGATCCGTGGGGCAATACGCGAGTTGCCGTCTCAGCGACCACAAAGATTCATCGCAAAGACTTCGGCTTGACCTGGAACGCTGCCCTCGAGACTGGCGGCATTCTGGTTGGGGACGATGTCACAATCACTCTGGATGTGGAATTCGTGAGGGCCTAACTGCGTCGCCATAAAGGCCCGATGGTGAACTGGAAAGCGGCACGAGGGGGTAAATGAGTCTCATCGGGACAGGATATGAACACGGATAACAAAGCACGAAAAACCACAACAACGGCTCAGGGCGAGCCGCACCGTGAGCCGACGGTCGAGCAGATTCAACTGCGGGCCTACGAGATTTATCTCCAGCGCGGGCGAACAAATGGATTTGAGCTCAGTGACTGGCTTCAGGCCGAGAAAGAGTTGAAGACATCGGATCAGGATCGCAGTCCGGACTCATTTTCGCAGGTAGAACCTGCTGTCGGGAATAAACGTGGAAATCGGAATCGATAGTTTCGGAGGGGTACTTTCTGACACAGCCACAGGCCTGAAGTTAAGTCCTGTGCAGCGCACTCAGAATCTACTCGAGGAAATTGCGCTGGCCGACAAGGTTGGACTTGATGTATTTGGAGTGGGCGAACACCATCGTAGCGAGTTTGTGGATTCAGCCCCAGTTGTGATTCTTGCCGCGGCCGCTACGCGAACTCAGAAAATCCGCCTGACCAGCGCGGTAACGGTTCTCAGCGCAGCCGACCCCGTCCGGGTTTTCCAGGAGTTTGCGACTCTGGATTTAATTTCCAAGGGTCGCGCCGAGATCGTTGCCGGCCGAGGCTCGTTCGTCGAGGCTTTTCCGCTTTTCGGTTTCGATCTGGACGACTATGACTCGCTATTCGCAGAGAAGCTCGACCTCCTGCTCAAAATACGAGAGAACACCCGTGTTTTTTGGAATGGCAAATACCGTGCGCCACTCACGGGGCAGGCCGTGTACCCGCGTCCTCTTCAAGATCCGCTTCCGATCTGGGTCGGAGTCGGGGGAACTCCGGCTTCGTTCGTTCGCGCCGGCACACTGGGACTACCGCTGGCGGTGGCGATCATCGGCGGGGAGCCGAAACGGTTTAGGCCTCTGATTGACTTGTATCGTGAGGCAGGCCGGCGCGCTGGCCATTCGACAGAGAAGCTGACGGTAGGACTGCACGTAATCGGATTCCTGGGCAATACAACGGAACAAGCTGCCGACGATTTCTATCCGGGGTACGCCCATACCTTCACAGAGATCGGCAAGGAACGAGGTTGGCCACCTGCGACGCGCGCTCAATTCGATGCCTTGCGCGGGCCAACCGGCGCCCTGTTCATCGGGGATGCGGAAACTGTCGCACGTAAAGTACGCTATGTTAACCAGGCGCTCGGCGGGTCTTCTCGCATCACATTCCAGATGGGCGTCTCGGCTTTGCCTCATGACAAGATGCTAAGGTCTATCGAAATCCTGGGAACTGAGGTGGCTCCTAAAGTTCACAAGGAACTCCGATCCGATCACCTTACCAACGCTGCGAGATTGGTCCTGGCTTGACGCGAGCTCCGTCGGTCTAATGTCGATTTGAGCGGCGAGGGTTGATGCCGTACGGCTGCACTAGCCAGTAGGCGCTAGCCGAGGGGTCGTTACGGGTTTCGCTCCCCACGGCGTTGCGAAAGATGCCGAGTCTCTCCACGTTTCAGACCGAAATGTGTAATCCCCCGCGCGGACTTTTCAAGATGCCACCGGCGGATTTTGAGTGCTATCGCCTGGTTTCAACGATTGAGACTAACCAGCGCAGTCACTCGGCTGGTTGCGATGCTACGGGTTAGGCGGTTACGGCGCTCCATCTATTGCTGGTCGAGGAGTCCGTAGGTTGGTGTATCCGTTCCCATGAACGCGTCGCTTGGCGATGCGAGATAGAAGTCGTATTGTTGCGTCTCCCCCGAAATTCCCAATTGCAGAGAAATGAATCCGGTGGTCTCCGGGGTGACTATAAACTGGGGATCAGCAATTACCGTACTCGCCGCGGTCCCTATTGCTCCAACATCGGCAAGGCCCTGGATGCTCCCCGACCCACCAAAGCTAAGCCACATGAGCGACTCCGTCTGCATGGTCATATCAAACGCGGTCATACTATACGTCCCAGATAATGTTGCCATGCTGTAGGGCATCCCTGTCTGCAAGTCAACTTCACCAATCGGTGCCGTTAAGCTGCTCGCATTCAAGCTGTAGCATTGCAGGATGAACAATCGGGACGGGGACACCACATAAAATATGTAGAGGCGGTCATCAGTTGCGGTTTGCCCCGGCATCGTACCTTGAGTGCCGAGCATGCCTCGGCCGTTAACATTACTGTTATTGAGGTTGTAATCCCCGGTGATGCTCTCGCCATTCCGAAGCCCACCCACGTCTCCGCTGCCGTCCAGATTAAGTCTTCCAATCTGTTCAAAATCGAAGTAATTCAGATTTCCACTGTTCACTTGAACCGGTTGATCCAACTGGAAGGCGTAATCACCGGAGAGAGATGCCGTGTTGTAAGGCTGCGCAGTTTGTAATTCCGCGAGACCAAGAACTGCGTTCGCAGGCGCTGAATCCGTTTCTATGAAATAGAGTTCCGTGGGGTCGATCACATATACAGCGTAGCTAGAAGTGCCGAGGGCGCCGGTTAATTGCAGTGTTCCCCTGCCATTTGGGCCCATCGTGTAGCTCGATGCGGTGAGAGGAACCTGGAGCGAGACTGTGCCAAAATCATTAACGTCCTCGATGCCCCTGATCACGGAGCCTGCGCCGTTTAACGAGAACATCCCCACCATACTGAAGGGTTGTGGCAAGTTCGTGGAGTTGCTGCCTGAGTCGACTCCGGTAGCGCGAAAAACATACATGCCATTCACCGCCGCAGCGTTAAAGGCCGCAGGATTCTGCACCACCAGATTTCCTTTGGCGGTTCCAAGTCCATCGAACTCAATGAGGCTGCCACGGTTTCCGCCAGAACTCAGCACGAACCGCAACGTGATCCCTGATGGATGGCAGGCATTTGGATTGAATGTGAGAACGCCACGCCCGTCAGGATAAATTACAGAAGTGCCGTTTACTGCCACGTTTTGTTGCACTCCCGCGGCGCTGGTTGAGTCTTCCACGCCAGAAATGCTTCCTTGCGCATCGGCTGAGATACTGCCGGCAAAAAAGGCTATGCCCTGGTTATTGCGAGAAGTCAGGGTGAAGGCGTAGGGACCGGTGAAAGCGGCGTAAGCACTGGTGACAATATTCAAAGCAGTCGAACCCGTAACTCCCGCGGAGTTCGCGCTGATGGTCACCAAGCCGGCGGAAATGGCCGTGACAAGTCCCCCGGGGGCAGCGGACGCGTTGCTGGCAACCGAGGTGCTCCACTGCGCGACATTCGTCAGATTCTGGGTACTGCCATCGTTATAGTTTCCAAGCGCTTGGAACTGCTGTTGCCCGCCTACAACAAGAGCCGGACCGGCAGGGCTGACAACAATCGATTGAAGAACTGGAATAACCGACAGCTGAATGCTGGCGGAAAGTGAGCCAATGCTGGCGGTAACGGTGACAGTTCCCTTCTTAAGTCCGGCGACAAGGCCGGCACTATTCACAGAAGCCAAATTGGTCGCTGACGAACTCCAGGTCACTCCACTGACCGGTCGCGGGGGTTTTCCATCCTGATATGTACCCATCGCGGTCAGTTGCAGTGAACCCCCGAGATTGACGGCATTCGCACCAGCATCAATCGAGAGTGAAAGAAGATTGTCGGTCACGCTTACGCTAGCGGAACCTGTCAAGTCGCTGTAAGTAGCTTCAACACTCACCGTGCCAGCGGCAACTGGCGTCAGCAGCCCACTGCTGCTGACACTTGCAACTGTCGTCGCGTTGGATGCCCAAGCTGCGGTGCTGGTGACATTGCTCGAAGTGCCGTCGTTGTAGTGCGCGAAGGCATTGAACTGCAGTGTCGAACTAACAGCTGTGGTGTAAACGTTCCCTAAGGAGACGACCGAGAGGGATGTCAGGGTATGAGTTACGGTAAAGCTCATGGATCCGCTGACGGCATCGAGCGCAGCGACGATTCTGACTTCGCCAGCGGTGACTGCAGTCACCAATCCGGA
>JASICF010000540.1 GCA_030044775.1 Candidatus Sulfotelmatobacter sp.
CCAGATCAAGGCCGCCGATCGCGGCTGCAATACCGTCATGCGTGGCCCCCCAGTCCGACATAAGAATGCCGTCGAAGCCCCATTCTTTCTTGAGAATGTCGTTGTTCAAATGATTGTTCTGCGTCATGTAGACGCCGTTCACTAAGTTATAAGCATCCATGACGGCACCGACCTTCGCTTCTTTCACGGAAGCTTCAAATGCGGGCAAATAGATTTCGCGCAGAGTTCTTTCATCGATGTCAGAACTCAGCGTCGTACGCGCGAATTCAGAGTTGTTGCCGGCAAAATGTTTTGCCACCGCGATGACGCGTTGTGCCTGGATGCCTTCAATGACGGAAACCGCCATTCTCGAGGCGAGGAAGGGGTCTTCTCCGAAATATTCGAAGTTGCGGCCATTCATGGGCGCGCGATAGATGTTCAAGCCTGGACCCAGAATGAAGTTCACGCCCCGGGCGCGCGCATCCTTTCCCATGGAGACGCCAAAGCGCTCTGCGAGTTGCGTATCCCAGGATCCCGCCAGCGCGATGCCGGCAGGATATGCGGTGGTGAGTCCATAATCATGAACGCCCATCGGACCATCGGACATCTTCAGTGCGGGTATCCCAAGGCGGGAGATCGGTCGAGTGAAAAAATCGTTGACGCCTCCAATGATCTCAATCTTCTCCTGCAACGTCATTTTCCCGAGAATCGACTCGACTCGCTTCTCCACTTCCGCGTTCGGCGCAGGCGTCTGCGCCAGAACGCGCTGAGCAAGAGAAAAAAGCACAATGGCACCGATCGCGATCAATTCCAGCAGACAGGCGTTGAATCCGAAGATAAATAAACGTGGACTCCGCCTCGAAAATGACGTGGATATCACTTGTGGTCTCCCTGGCGAAACTGTTCAATCAGATACTCGCTGGTGCGAAGTGTGAAGGCGAGAATCGAAAGAGTAGTCGTTTTGTCCGTGCAGTTCAGGAAAACGCTGGCGTCGCACACATACAAATTGGCCACATCGTGCGTCTGGCCAAAGCGATTGGTAACAAACCTCCTGGCATCATTCCCCATGCGACACGTGCCCGTCTCGTGCAAGCTGTAGCCGGGAGTTTCGGGTTCGTCGGCAGCGTATTCCAAAACTCCGCCCGCTGCGCGCAACACATCTGCCGAGATTTGTTTAGCATGCTCAAACATCAGCGACTCGTTCTTTCCCCACTGGAAGTGAATACGAGCCTTGGGAATTCCGAACGAGTCGTTCGCTTCCGGATCGATGTCCACGAAATTCTTATCGGAAGGTAAGGTCGGAGCCTGCACTGTGAGGCTAACCGGAGTCGGGTAACGGCGCTTGATTTCCCGCTTGAATGCTGAGCCGAAGCCTTCAATCTGATCGTAGTACGAGGGAAACTCCGCACACCCGCCATCGGGATACATGGAATAGCCACGGACAAACTTTTCTTCGTGGGCGTGTTCCAGATTCTGCCAGCGTGGCATCCACGCGATCGAGTTGGCGCCCACATTGTCCGGAAAACTGGGCTGTCCCAAAAGCTGCGGCAGATAGCCGCTCGCCACGGTCGCGTAGAGATGGTCACACAGGTTCCGACCAAGTTGCCCGCTGGAGTTAGCGATGCCATTCGGCCAATGCCGCGATTTTGAGTTCAACATGATCCGCGCGCTCTCGATACAAGAAGCAGCTACCACGACCGTGCGCCCGCGAACCTCGTATTCCTGCCGCGATGCGCGATCAATGTATGCCACTCCCGAAGCGCGCCCGTTTTCGTCTACAAGAATATTCTTGGCGATGGCATCGGTTCGTAGTTCCAGATTCCCGCTCGCTTCAGCCGCCGGAAGCAGGAACCAGGGAGAAGAAAAGAAAGCGCCTACTTCACAGCCAAAAGTACAATCTCCACAGAAGTGACAAGCGGGATGGCCGTCATGCGCGACGGTAAGCTGCGCCAGACGATCCGGTAAATAGGGCACGCCAACTTTCTCCGACCCCTTCTGAAGAATCCAATCGAGACATCTGAAATTAAACGGTGGCAGGTAAACTCCGTCGGGATTGCTGGGACGGTGCTGCACGGTGCTGGCCACGCCGATCATCTTTTCCACGCGGGTGTAGTAAGGTGCAATCTCGTCATAGGTGACCGGCCAGTCTGCATCGTGTCCGTCGAGCGTGGCAGCCTTGAAGTCGATATCGCCAAAGCGGGCCGAGCTTCGTCCCCAAAAATTGGTTTTTCCACCGACAGCGGAACAACGCGGCCACATCCACTTCGTGCCCGGCGCGGTGGTATAGGCGACATCGTGTTCCCAGGCTCCCTTGTTGTACTCGGAATCCAGGAAGTCGGGCATGTCCTTCATGCGTGTTTTGGGGTCACCGAAACCTCGATATTTCATCTCCCAGGGCATTCGGTGGTTCCGCAAATCTTTTTCGGGATCAAGCCGCCGTCCGGAATTCAAAGCGCAGACCTTGAGTCCAGCCTCGCACAGGGTCTTGATCACCATGCCTCCTCCAGCGCCGGTTCCGATCACGATGACGTCGTAAATCTGCTTTGGCATAGGGCCCGAGTTTATTGGGAAGCTGCGCGATCAAGATGGCGGTGTTCTGGATCATCTTGGTGGGGACAGGCGGGAGACTCGGCGTAGAACCTCAAGCCGGGAAAATCCAGCTCCTTCAGGCCGATTTCGCTGGTGTAAAAACCCATCACGGTGTATTCCCGGATAAGATTGAAGAACTGCCGGCCAGGTTTTTCGCCAGGCCGAAATTTCTTCCGGTAAGCGAGAGATTCAAGAAGAGTTGTTTGCCGACCAGGATCAAGCGTTACAAATGACTTGCCCCAGGTCTTGTGGGAGCGCAGGTTTAGCCAAGTCAAGCCGGCGCGGAAATCACGCTGTAGTGCCGGATCTCGCGACACCATGAGGTCGATGAATTCCGAGACTCCCGCATCCCGCGCGCCCGGCGTGTCATCGGCGGGAATGATCAGATCGGTGAGGCGCTCAACGATGGCGAATTCTTGCGCGGTAAAGAAGGCTGGACGATAGACTGCGGGCTTGATCTGCGCCAGCGGGTTGCCGATGTGCCTGCAGGCAAAACTCCACTTGCTAAAACCGGGAAACGATGCAACTCCGGCCGCCATCG
>JASICF010000541.1 GCA_030044775.1 Candidatus Sulfotelmatobacter sp.
AAATTCTGCGTACCCACGTAGTTGTTCACGCCGTTCCATTGAGTATGGTTGAAGATGTTGAATCCTTCCGCGCGAAATTGGAGCTGGAATTTTTCTGATGGTTGGAAGACCTTGTACACCGACATATCGAAGTTGGTGCGATAAGGGTTATTCAGACTGTTCCGGCCTGAGTCGCCGAAGGTGAGGCCTTGCGGCTGCTCGAAAGCGGCGCAGTTGAAGAGGGGGTGGGCTTTGGTAGAGGGCACGGTACAGCCCGCAGCCGGAGGTGCGTGCGCATCGCCAATACGGTCGGCGTACGAGCCGTTGAGAGTGATCCCGTCAGCGACGCCGGCGTTATCGCCATAGATACCATCGATCACAGAAAAAGGATCACCGCTCTGCGAAGTCATGATTCCGGCAAACTGCCATCCCCCAAAAAAAGTATGGGAAAGTTTCTTGCCGCTGAAAAAGGGCTCTTCGTAAATCCATGCGACCGTGAGGATATGCCGTTGATCGTAGTTGGAGCTGGAATAGTTGCTGTGAATATCGTAAGCGTTCACGTAGTTCCCGTCCGAGTTGTCGGAAGAATCGTCGAGGGAGTGGCTGTACGTGTAGGCCACGTCGAGTGTGAGTGGACCGTCGGTTTTTCGCAGCGAGAATTGCAGGGCGTTGTAGTTGGAGTTGGCTTCAGGCTCTACGCGTTGGAGGGAATCGAGGCTGTAATACGGGCGAAACGGATCTGGATCATTTCCGCAGGCTACATCCAGGTTGATGGCGGGCTGGCCCGTCACATCCTTGCCATTCACGGTAAAGGTGGGTGTAAGGGGACCGCCTCCTTGCGTATTGCAGATGTTGGCGGTGATCGGCTGGCCGGGAAGAAATGGATTTTCTGATGCTGGTACCACATGCAGAGAATTTTCTTCGTGCGTCAAAGTAAGATGTGTTCCTTTAGCCCCGACGTAAGCGATCGTCGCCACCGTGTGGTAAATGAGATCCCGCTGCACGTCCAAATGCCACTGCTGAACATAGGGCCATTGCTCGACGTCCGGAATGGTGACGGTCGATAACGGGAACAACAATCCTTGCCCACCCACGTTGTTGTAGCCAATGATGTTGAATTGGGTTGGGGTCTGCACTAGTGGAGGCGAGCCCTCGAGACTCTCCGAATTGGCCTCCTGCCCGTTGGTGTGTTCGAAGAAAATTCCGTAGCCGGCGCGGACAGCCATCTTACCGTTACCTAAAGGATCCCAGGCAAATCCAAGACGTGGGCCGGGATTGAACAGGTGTCCCTTCAAGCATCCGCGCGGCACTCCGCCCACGCCGCACTGCACCATGCCATCGAACGCGGTTGTCGTGGGCGTGAGAATCAGCGCGCCTTGCTGCCCGGTCACATTGCCGGTCACATCAATCTGGGGGGCCAGGGAACGCTTGTAAGCGGCCGGATCCCAATTGAAGACTTGATGGTTTATTTCCCAGAAAGTGCCGAATAAGCTGATGCGCAGGCCCAGATTCAAGGTCAGATTTTTGAAGATGTGATAGTCGTCCTGAAAATAGGGCTCAAACATCTTGTAGTTGGTGTGATATTTCGGCTGGGCATTCGCCTGCTGGAAGTTCGCGATATACCCCAGGAGCATGTCCGCGAAGGCATTCCCTGTGGACACAGGCGCCGTGCTGTCGAACGTCAGATCGCCGCCCTGGTCGGAAAAGCAGTATTCGTTCTTCTCCGCGTTGACGAAGTAGCCGCCGAATTCCAGTTTGTGCTTGCCCAGACTTTTGGTCATGTTATCGCGATAGGTGAAAGTCGGGTTCGAATTCGACCACGGAAGAGAGTAAGGGCCTTCGCAGAATCCACCGCCGTAGTCCCCTGAGGTGCTCAGACAGATGTCCGGCAGCTTCCCGGCATAGCTGGGAAATAACCCGGGCATGGTGAAGTTGCTGCCTCGCACCCAAACCGACGGATTATCGGGGGTTATCAGGAGATGATCGGTCGTATAGCTTGCGGCGAATTCGTTGAGGAGAGTCGGCGAAATCGTGCCCACGACCCTCGCGACGATCTCAACGCCTGGGCCGACGAAATGCGATCGGATGGTCGGAAAGTTGGTGCTTTCGAAGGTTTCCTCGCCGCTGGTATTGTTCCAGGAGTCGTGAATGAAGCGGAATGTCGCGCGCAATCTGGAATTGAAATCATGATCGATTCGCACCAGGTTTTCGAGCCATGCGGTCGGTTGACCTACGGCTTCGGCGAATGTGGCCTGCCCGCTGTTGGTGGTGTTCGGTTCGGGAATCATGGGAAGCAGGATCTGCGCGTTCGGGTCGATATAGGGAATCTGATTATTTGGAAATGGATTTCCGGTATTCGGATTTATGGGGCAATCGGTCGGATTGGGATCGAGCGGGGCACATTGGTCACTGAAATTTCCCTGGCGGTTCGCCATCGATGGAACGTAGTTGAAGAAGTTGAAAGGAACGACCTCGCGGCGCCAATTTTGCAGCCAAAAAAAGAACGTATGGTTCTTCCAGATCGGCCCGCCAACGCTATAGCCAAAATCATTCTTGTGATAACCAGCTACAGGCGTTCCCGGAAGGTCGAAATAATTGTGAGCATTGAACGCCTCATTGCGCAGGAACTCCCACACGGAGCCGTGAAAGGCATTTGTGCCCGATTTCGTTTCCACCTCGACTGTGCCCGAACCATTGCGCCCGTACTGAGCTCCGTAGTTTGAAGTCAGCACCTGGACTTCTCCAATAGCCTCGACGCTGGGATAGACGTTCAGGGAAAAGTTGCTGCCGTTGTCCATCATGTCGCCGCCGTCCACTTCCCAGTTGTTGTATTCGGTGCGGCCGCCGTTGACGCTGTAATTGACATTGGCCGCGGGACCCACCTCGCCCTCGTCCTGCCCGGTCTGATTGCTCACCCCAGGAACGAGCGTGATCAACTGGGTAAAATTGCGTCCATTCAACTGCAGTTGGAGAATCTCTTTGCCCGTAATCGTCCCGCCGAGTTCATTGGACTCCGTATTGACTTGGGCCAGGCCTTCTCCTTTAACGGTAATTTCTTGATGGGCATCGCCTACCTGCATGGTGATGTCGATGCGGGCGCTCTGCGCGACCCGAAAGGTGATACCTTCCGCCTGATATTTGCGAAAGCCGGGTACAGAGACCGTGATATCGTAACGCCCGGGTTGTAGTGCGGCGGCTACATACTCGCCCGCGGAGTTACTCTTCACGACCCGGATCACATTGGTGGCGGTGTTTGTGATGACAACATGGGCGTCCGGAAGAACGGCCCCGGAATTGTCTCGAATCGTACCCGTCACAGAAACCGTATCTTGAGACAAGGCAACGCCAGGGACTAACAGCAGCAGTCCCAGAAGCAACCAACGGAGCCGCGAGTTCTTCTCCATAGTTCCTCCCGATTCTCGAGATAGCTTTG
>JASICF010000542.1 GCA_030044775.1 Candidatus Sulfotelmatobacter sp.
CGAATTGTTTCCGGACTCCTCACCGACGCCCTTCTCGATGAAACCTGGTTTGCGGTCGCCGTGCTCTCGACGGTTGCCACGGAATGCGCGATGCGCGGCATTCCTTGCTTTCTGTGCAAGTGGCTCGAATATTCGTTCTATGGATATATCGGTCAGTTCGTCCGTTTTGGTGCGGGAATTACCCTGAAGGATCCGAATGAGATTTCGAAAATTCCACAATACTTGGAAACGTTTGAAGCCGACCCTGGTGTCTCTCAGAATCTCTGGCAACCGGTCGAAGCGGAACGGCTGAGCGATATGTTGAGGTTGTCACCCAAGATCTTCAGCAAAGTATCGGCCTGAGATCGGAATGCCGCGAAACCATTGCCCGACCACTAGTCATGTCGAAGCGATCCAAATTGTTGATTCGAGCCGATGCCAGCATTGCCATAGGAACGGGCCACGTGATGCGCTGTTTGGCGCTGGCTCAGGCCTGGCAGGATGCCGGCGGAGAGGCTGCTCTGGTTGCCGCAGAATTGCCAGATTCGATCCGCGGCCGGTTCTTGGATAATCGGATATCGGTTTTGCCCGCCGACTCCGCTCCGGGGAGTTCCAACGATGCCGGCAGCTTGATCGCTCACGCTTCGGGGCTCGAACCGGATTGGATTGTCATCGATGGCGACCGCTTCGGCTGTGATTATCTGCAATCGATTCATGATTCAGGTTCACGCGTGCTGTTGATCGATGATTATGCCGATCGATCCTCTTTTGCTGCTGACATGATCGTGAATCCGAATTTTGGCGCGGACCCTGAGAGATATCGCCGCCATGGGTTTCAAGGCCCAATGTTGGCGGGTCCACCCTATGCTCTGTTGCGTCGCGAGTTCCAATCTCCATGCAAGCGGCAGGTGCGAGAGCGCGGCAACAAGGTTCTAATTACTCTCGGCGGAAGCGACCCCGAAGACATGACGTCCCAAATTGCCAGAGTTCTCGCCGCTTGCTCTGACTTGGAGGTCACTGTGGTTGCCGGCGGCGCATACGCGAACAAATCGCATTTGATGGCTCAGACGAATTCCCGGACCAGACTGATTTTCGATTCGCACAACATGCAAGAGTTGATGAAGCAAGCCGACATTGCCATCAGCGTGGCCGGAGGAACTCTTTGGGAGTTGCTGAGCCTGGGTTGCGCAGTGTTGAGTTACGCGCGCGCCGCAGGGGGCGCCTGCCTTGTCACCTGTTTGGCACAGCAAGGCATGATAGTCGATATGGGTGACATCTCTCGCTTCGATGCAGGGAAAATTGTTCCCGCGGTTCGAGGGATCGCAGATTCGACCTCGATGCGGCAACGCATGGCTTCGCAAGGGCAGGCGCTGGTGGATGGTCTGGGAGCGAAGCGGGTGGTGGACCTGCTTCGGCAATTGCACGGAGGCTGAATTGGGATGCCCTTTGCCCCGCAGATTTTTAGCTACCTGAGGCGAAAGCGCCGGCCCAAACGGAGCGCGCTTTGAAAATTGCGATTGCGCAGCCAACCTATTTGCCTTGGCTCGGTTACTTCGACTTGCTCGATCAGGTTGATCGCTTTGTGTTGCTCGATAGTGTTCAGTTCGAGCGGCAATCGTGGCAGCAGCGAAACCGGATCAAAACTCCACAAGGCCTTGCGTGGCTCACGGTTCCCGTCGTGTTTCGCGGAAGGCTGAGCCAGACAATCGCTGATGTGAACATTCGTGTTCCTGATTTCTGGCAGGACCACCTGCGCGCCATTGAACTGAACTACCGCCGCGCCCCATACTTCAACCGATACTTCGATGAGTTGCGCGAGCGAGTTGAGATTTCGGCCGCAAGCTTGAGCCTGCCGCATCTTACAATCACGTTGCTGCGGTGGTTTGCGGAGGTGCTGGGAATAGCTACGCCAACGATGCGTTCCTCCGAGCTCGTGGTGCAGGGCAGGCGTACGGAACTTCTCGCGGAAATATGTACCTCGCTGGGAGCGTCTGCTTATCTTTCACCGTTCGGTGCATACGAGTATCTGCTGGATGAATTGCCGATCCTCACCACCCGCGGGATCGGCGTCAGCTTTCACAATTATGTTCATCCGGTTTACCGGCAGATGTTTCCTCCGTTCCAGCCATACACGTGCATTCTCGATCTCATATTCAACGAAGGAGAGAAGGCGCTGGAAATCATTCGCTCCGGCCGGCGCCGGCCGCTGTCGGCGGAGGAAGTTGCGGCGCAGATTTACCAAAAGGTGATTTAAATGACCGCCCGCTTTCAAATCGGTTCCCGCGACATTGGGCCTGGCTTGCCGGTTTACGTGATTGCCGAACTTTCCGCCAACCACAACCAGAACTTCGAACTCGCAGTCCAAACCATTCAGGCCGCCAAGGATACGGGCGCGGACGCAGTCAAGCTCCAAACCTATACTCCCGATACCATCACTCTCGCCAGTGACCGCCCGGAGTTCCGCATCGATGCGGGTACGCTCTGGGATGGACGGACCCTCCATGACCTTTATAGAGAAGCATTCATGCCTTGGGAGTGGCAGCCGAGATTGAAGGTCGTTGCTGAAGATTTGGGCCTCGATCTCTTTTCCAGTGCATTCGATTCGACGGCTGTGGATTTTCTTGAACGAATGAACGTCCCCGTACACAAGGTGGCATCGTTCGAACTGGTCGATATCCCCTTGATCCAGGAAATGGCGCGCACTGGTAAGCCGCTGATCCTATCGACCGGTATGGCTACTCTCGAAGAAATTGACGAAGCCGTACAGGCCGCTCAGCGGGCCGGTGCGCGCCAAATTGCCTTACTGAAGTGCGCGAGCGCTTATCCGGCGCCGCCCGAAGACATGAACCTGCGCACGATTCCGGCGATGATACAGCGTTTCGGCTTGCCTGTCGGATTGTCCGATCACACCATGGGAATTGCCGCGCCCGTAGCGGCCGTCGCGCTGGGCGCCTGCATCATCGAAAAACACCTGACGCTGTCCCGCTCACTCCCAGGTCCTGATAGCGCGTTCTCGCTTGAGCCGCACGAGTTCAAGAGCATGGTGGATGCCGTGCGCACCGCGGAGAAGGTTGTGGGAACAGTCGATTTCGGCGCGCATGGCAAACAGGCATCGAGCAAATTATTTCGCCGCTCGCTGTTCGCGATTGAGGATATCCGGCAAGGCACAGAATTCAACACAAGCAACGTTCGTTCAATTCGGCCGGGCCACGGCCTGCATCCGCGCCATCTGCCCGACGTGTTAGGTAAACGCGCCGCCAGAGATATCAAAAAAGGCACACCGCTGGACTGGAAACTAGTGGCCGATGACGCCCGCGATGCGATAGCCGGATAGCGAGCCCTCCCAGGGACGGAGGAACCCCGCACGATACGTCTTCCATCTGCGAGAACCGGTTAGACTGAGTTCCAAACGCAATGACCAGTCTCGATCCGCGTCCCATCAAGATATTCACGCCCTCGTGTGCGGACGCCTCGAACACGAATGCGCAAAACCTGACAGTGAAAGAAATTGTCGCGCGGCTTCCAGAAGAATTTCATGTGACCATGCTGTGTGAAGGAGATCCCGACCCGCGCCTTCAATCGCGAAGCCATACGCGTTTATTCAGATGTTCGACTCATGGCAATACACTGCGCCTGCTTCCGCACTGTCTTTTTCCTCCGCCGGATATCTATTTTTTCCCGCGCACTGGTCCTCTCGACAGGTTGTTTTTCGATCTGAAAAAGCACCTGAGACTCAAGACAGCAGTGATCAGTTACATTGTGACCGTGATGAACCAGTCGACGGCCACGGGCATGGTCGCTCGATCGATCCGTGAAGG
>JASICF010000543.1 GCA_030044775.1 Candidatus Sulfotelmatobacter sp.
GCGATGATGCCAAACGGCATATCGCGTTGCGGATTGCGAGCCTCTTCAGCGGCGGTAGAAACGGAATCGAACCCGATATAGGTAAAGAAAACGATCGCGCCTCCGGTAACGATGCCCCCAAACCCGGAAGGTGCGAAAGGGCGCCAGTTGCTGGGATTGATCAGCGCTCCGCCCACGACAAGAAAAACCAAGATGGCGCCGATTTTGACAGCGACCATGATGTTGTTGGCCTCGGCAGATTCGCGGATGCCGCGCACGAGGAGCACGGTAAGAACGAAGACGATGAGAAACGCCGGAATGTTGAAGTAAGATCCCGTCCAATGGCCCGCCTCCCAAACGGGCGTCGACCATTTATCGGGTAAATTTATGTTGAAGGAAGCGAGTTGCGCTTTGGAGTAGGCGCCGAAGCTGATGGCCACCACTACGTTGCTCACGACATATTCGAGAATAAGATCCCAGCCGATAATCCAAGCGAAAATTTCGCCGAGGGTGGCGTACGAATACGTGTAGGCGCTACCGGCGATAGGGATCATCGAAGCCAGCTCGGCATAACAGAGACCTGCGAAGCTGCACGCGACGGCTACCAGAAAAAATGAGATTGCGATCGACGGCCCCGCTGCCGGTCGGCCGTGCATGAGGACCTGTGCCGTACCGCCCCCGCGCAGAAAGTTCACGATGATGTCGAGAACCTGTGCGTGCAAAATCGACGGCGCCTGAAAATATTCGCCGGCCGCGGCCGTACCGGTTAACACGAAAATTCCCGACCCGATTACGGCGCCAATGCCGAGAGCGGTGAGCGACCACGGGCCCAGGCTTTTTTTCAGGCGCTGGCCGGGAGCTTCGGATTCGGAAATCAGCTTGTCGATCGATTTGCAGCAGAAAAGTTGATTGTCGGAGGTGCGAACCACTGCAGCCTGCGTCGGTTGGGCGGGTTCCGTGGATGATTGGGACAAGCGGTAGTTGTCTCCTTTAGATATCGTTGGCCACTGGCACAGCGTTCTACCAGGAAATCCTCAACTTTCCCGAAAGAAGGGAAAGTTGAGGCGCCCACTATCTCTTCGACTGGCCGCGAGCCATCTTCTTCACTTTGCGCTTCTTCGATCCGCGGGCATAGTCTCGAGGCTTCTTGGGTTTTTCCGCCTTCGCTTTCTTGCGAGAGGCGCGTTTTGCCTTCTTGCGTTCTTCTCTGCTTAACTTTGCTGTATTCGCCATGAATTCCTTTTGATTTTGTAATTTGATAATTGGGTAATTTGGTTAGTTTGAAGAACGTCCCTTCCAAATTGCACAATTACTCAATTACAAAACTACCAAATCGTTTTATACGTTCTCCAGTTGCGCGTACTTTTCCACCAGTTTCTTCAAGCCGAAGCGAGGGAATTGTACCGTAATTTTAGCTTGTTCGCCGTCTCCTTCGCGGCGGAAGACAGTTCCTTCACCATACTTGGGATGGCGGACCCTCTGCCCGGGGCGGAAGCCGCGCTGGCCGCCGGGTTCTTCGCGCGGGGCTTTCGCGATCGAGAATTTCTTGCCGCGCGAGGCAAAGAACTCGGCGATGTTCTCAATGGAATTGTAATGACCGGCAGGAGCGGCAGCTTTTTGGCGGATTTCGGCAATTCGGCCGCGCTTCCAGGTTGCGCTTTGATCTTCGTCCTCGTAAGAGTAGTGCGCATCCTGGGCGTCAAGAGCTGCGGGGCCTCGCCCGGGACGGGCGAGACTGCCCGTCGCCACACGGCCAGCTTTCGTTCCTCGATGAGATCGGGTGGTTCCTAGTTCTTCGATCAATGAAGCCGGTACTTCTTCAAGAAAGCGCGACGCGATGCTGGCTTCCGGCAAATCGGTGCCGTAGCGGCGGCGGTAGACGGCGCGGGTGAGGATAAGCTGGTCCATGGCGCGAGTCATGCCGACATAGCACAGGCGGCGCTCTTCTTCGATATCGTCCGGCTGCAGGAGGGTTCGCGAGTGCGGAAATAGCCCTTCTTCGAGGCCGCTGAGAAAGACGATTGGAAATTCGAGGCCCTTCGCGGCATGGAGGCTCATGAGCGTGACTTGCGAGCGCTCGTCGTAGTCATCGGCGTCGCTGATGAGGGCAGCGTGGTCGAGAAACTGGTCGACAGTCTCGCCGCGATCGCGTGAGTCCATGGCGGCGTTGACCAGTTCGCGCAGGTTCTCGATGCGAGAAAAAGCTTCCGGCGTATCTTCGGCTTCGAGAATCTTGATGTAGCCGGTGCGGTCGATGAGGAATTTCAGGATATCGGCAGTAGAAATCGTTGGGGTGGGGAAGCTTGCATCTGCCGACTCAGTCCGCGCAGGCTGAACCGCCTCATCGCTGGGGGTGATTTCCGAAGGATTGAAGGAGGTAGATTCTTGCGCTGAAGACTCCGCGCCCGTCTCAGATTCCCCGAAATCGAAAGAAGCATTCCCGAATTCGGCTGGATCGAACGCCGTGGAGTCATCGGGCTCGCGATCAGTCAGTGAAGCTTCGGCTGCAGAATTTGTTTCAGAGCTTTCCGCGAGGCGTTCGACGAAAGTCCCCGCGAGCATGGCTTGCGCGTCGAGAATTAGCTGCTGGAAGCTTTTC
>JASICF010000544.1 GCA_030044775.1 Candidatus Sulfotelmatobacter sp.
GCGTGCTGATTGCGAATTCGAATCTGGTCGGTCATTGGTCGAACTGGGAGAAATTTAACGAACTCGAGCGCGCCGGATTGATGATGTACGGGCAGATGACGGCGGGCTCGTGGATTTACATCGGCTCGCAGGGGATTGTGCAGGGAACGTTTGAGACTTTCTCTGCAGCGGGCGAACAACATTTTGGCGGCGATCTCGAGGGAAAGTTGATTGTCAGCGGCGGCATGGGCGGCATGGGCGGAGCGCAACCGCTGGCTGCAACCATGGCTGGCGCCGCATTCTTGGGAATCGATGTCGATCCCGAGCGCATCAAGAAGCGGCTCAAGACCGGCTATTGCGACTTCATGGTAAACACGCTCGATGAGGCCTTGCGCATTTTGAAGAATGCGGTGCGCAAGAAAGAAAATGTTTCGGTTGGGTTGGTGGGGAATTGCGCCGATATCATTCCCGAGCTGGCGGCGCGCGGCGTGATGCCCGACATTCTCACCGATCAGACATCGGCTCACGATCCGCTGAACGGATATGTGCCGAACGGAATGACGCTCGCCGAGGCGATCGAGTTGCGCAAGCGCGATCCACGGGCGTATCAGGAAAAATCGCTCGACGCCATGGCGAAGCATGTCGAAGGCATGCTGCAGTTGCAGAAGATGGGCTCGGTCACGTTCGATTACGGCAATAACATCCGAACCTTCGCGTTTCAGCGCGGCGTGAAGAATGCCTATGATTTTCCTGGCTTTGTGCCGGCGTATATTCGTCCTCTATTTTGCGAAGGCCGGGGACCGTTCCGCTGGGTGGCGCTTTCCGGCGAAGCTGCCGACATTCACACTACCGACGATCTGGTCCTGGAACTCTTCCCGGACAATCGAATTTTGCGGCGATGGATTGAGCTGGCGCGCAAGCGCATCAAGTTCCAGGGATTGCCCGCGCGCATCTGCTGGCTCGGATACGGCGAGCGAGCGCAGTTCGGGCTGGCGATGAACGATTTGGTAAAGAAAGGGAAGATTAAAGCTCCCATCGTGATGGGTCGCGATCACCTCGATTGCGGTTCGGTGGCGTCTCCGTTCCGCGAAACCGAGAGCATGAAAGATGGCAGCGATGCCATCGCAGATTGGCCTCTACTGAATGCCCTTCTGAACACGGCAGCAGGCGCATCGTGGGTTTCGATTCACAACGGCGGCGGGGTGGGCATCGGATACTCCTTGCACGCTGGACAGGTTACCGTAGCCGATGGAACCGAAGCGATGGCAAAACGCATCGAGCGTGTGCTGACCACCGATCCCGGCACGGGGATTATCCGCCACGCGGATGCGGGTTACGAGGAAGCGAAAGAGTTCGCGAAGAAAACGGGCGTGAGGATTCCCATGAATGACAAGCGCTAAGTTCGGTTTCTGTGCTTGAGGTATTCGCCTGGAAGAATAATGGTGACTCCTTCAATCTTCCTCCCGAGAAGCGCACCGAAATGGCGGAAGTCTCCCGTCAACAGGTAATCTGCCCGGGCTTCGATTGCAGCTAGAAGAATCGGTAGGTCTTTTTCCGGCAGGGATACTCCTGGCGGAAGCTCACGCTCGCATTCTTGTAACAACTTTACATCTGCCGCGAGCGCCGACAGCCGGGCTCGCTGGGCGTCCTGTTCCAGATTGAACCACGCCTCCTCGAAAGCGTAGAGCGAGCTGTAGAGAGCAACGTCGCGTAGCTTCCATAGCCCATGGACTCGGGCATCGACTTTATATGCGGCTGAAAAGAGAACGTTCGCATCCAGGAATAGCCGGTCCATCACGAGGGGCGCGCATGGGGAATCGTGTCTGGGTCAAGACCCAGCTTTTTAACCGCCCGGCGCGCGCTGCGGTAATCCTGCTCGCCAACGGCGTTTGACAACAGAAACTCGGCCTTGCGCTCCGGGGTATAGCGTTCGACCGGAACGACGACCGCCGGACGGATCAGTATCCCGTCATCTCTCTCTTCTGCCGTGACAATCGTGCCTTCCTCTATGCCAAAGCGCTTTCGAAGGCTTGCCGGCACGATAATCGCTCCCCGTTTTCCTACCCTTGCTGATTGCATATGCCTGATTCTACCACATGCCTGAATTTCAGGCGACCGCCAAACAGCCCTCCTTGTTAGACTAGATTCGGTGTCCTCAACTAAGTCTTCTAAAGCTCAAGCACAGAAAAATGTGCTTCTTCTGGCCAACATCGGCCAGCTTCTCAGCCTTAGCTCTCCTTCGAAAAAGGCTGGTCCACGCCGCGGCAGTGATCTCGCCCAACTCGGTATCATCGAAAACGGCGCCGTTCTCTGCCTCGGAGGCAAGATCGTTTCCGTTGGCAAGACGAAGGATGCCCTGCGCGATCCCTGGCTGAAGAAAAATCGCAAGAACCTTCTCGAGATCGATTGCTCAGGTAAAGTCGTTGTTCCCGGCTTCGTCGACTCGCATACTCATCCGGTTTTCGTAAGCCCGCGGTTGATCGATTTTGAAAAACGCATCGAAGGCGCGACCTATGAGCAAATCGCCGCCGCCGGTGGCGGTATTCGATCGAGCGTGGAACCCGTTCGCGCAGCGGGGAAGCGCGAACTTGCCGACAAGGTTCGATCCGCCTTTTGCGAGATGGCTTCGCACGGGACCACCACGGTCGAGGCAAAGTCGGGCTACGGGCTGACCGTTGAGTCTGAACTGAAATCTCTGCAAGCGATCCAACAAGCTGCTGCGCAGTGGCCGGGCACGGTCGTTCCAACCCTGCTCGGAGCGCACGTGGTCCCAAGAGAATTTCAGGGTTGCTCACAAAAATACGTTGAGACCGTCTGTAAAGAGATGATTCC
>JASICF010000545.1 GCA_030044775.1 Candidatus Sulfotelmatobacter sp.
ATTACATTCGCAACGGCCAGCTCGTACCGGTAACTCCCTCCGAGATTGAGCCGGCCGCTTAGACCTTACTTCGTCCACATCACAGCGGCATGGGCTCGCGCGTGGTGCGGTGTTCTTCCCGGTTGCGCGGCTTTCTCCAGTTCACTCGCGGCAGCATTACGTTCACGTCGACCCGATCGCGATATTTCAGCGCGACGTTCATCAGCGAATCGAGCAGCGAATCCGAAAGCAAATGCGGCTGCAAGCCAAGTTCAATCAGCTTGGAATGCCTCGCGTTGTAGTAATGCTCCTCGGCTTCGACACGCGGATCAGGCAGGTGATCGACTTTCACCTTCAAGCCCAGCTTCTTGCCGGCAACCTCCACCATGCGCGCCAAATCGAGAACTGAAAAATGCTCGGTGAACTGGTTAAAGACCCGGCACTCCCCTTGCGCAGCCGGATTCAGGCAGGCGATTTCGATGCAACGCACCGTGTCCCGAATGTCGAGGAACCCGCGCGTCTGGCCGCCCTTGCCATAAACCGTCAGGGGGTGCCCAATCGCCGCCTGCACGCAGAAACGATTCAGCACGGTGCCGAAGACTTCATCGTAATCGAAGCGATTGATCAGTGCTTCGCTCAGCACGACCTCGTCAGTCATGGTTCCATAAACCACGCCCTGGTTGAGATCGGTGGCGCGCAGCTTCCAGATCTTGCACGCGAACATAATGTTGTGGCTGTCGTGCACCTTGGACAGGTGGTAGAAAGATCCCGGCTGCTTGGGATAGGGCAGCGTGTCTTTTCGCCCATTGTGCTCGATGGTGATGTAGCCCTCTTCAATATCGATGTTCGGGGTGCCGTACTCGCCCATGGTTCCGAGCTTGATCAGGTGACAATCGGGCGCGAACTCGCGGAGGGCAAAGAGCAGATTCAACGTGCCGACGACATTGTTGACCTGCGTGAAAACCGCGTGTTTGCGGTCGATCATCGAATACGGAGCGGCACGCTGTTCGGCGAAATGCACGACGGCATCCGGCTCGAAATCCTTAACGACGGAGGAGAGAAAGTCATACTCCATCACGTCGCCGACAAAAAGATCGATGGTTTCTCCGCTGATGTCCTGCCAGGCGTTCAAGCGCTCGGCGAGCGTGCGAATCGGCGTCAGGGTCTGCACGCCCAGCTCGTGGTCCCATTGCCGGCGCGCAAAATTGTCGGCGATCGCGACCGTATGTCCCTTCTTCGAAAGATATAACGACGTCGCCCAGCCGCAGTACCCATCGCCTCCCAACACCAAAATCCTCATGTAGCCTCCTTAATAATTTCGTTCCTGCAATTATGACTTACCAACGCACGACAGAGTGTTTATCGCTTGTTCGCGGCCCTGCTCAATTTTTGGAAACACGATGGCCGCCTGATTGTTCTCCCCTTTCAGAGGGAGATTGGTCATCACCACTTTACCGCCGCTCGCCGCCACCAGGCTCAGGTGCTTCGCTCCGACCAGGGACTCCAATCCCGCAACCGCTGTCTGACTTGCGACGATATAGGAGCGTTCAGGCTTTAGCCAAATATTCTTGAACTGCTGATCATCGATGAATATATCGGGTGCGCCGGGAGCGTAGGAACCATACACCAGATTATTAAAGCGTCCATTGCGCAGTACAGCGCTACGGTCGGTGTAGAAGAAAATGGAAGAAAACGTGTAGTAGTGATGATCGACAATTAGATTTCCCGGCGGCGATTTCAGAATGGCTTCCGCCAGCGGGCGCGAAGATAGATATGGATCGAAGATCGTCATGGCCAGCCGGGCCGCATGGAAAAACAAGACCATCATGAGCGCTGCGCCCAAGAAAGCCTTCCGGCCAACCCATTTCCAATTGGTCACGGCTCCCATCGCAAAGGCGATCGCGGCAATCAGCAGCGGGGTTCGAAGATAAGCAAACGATGTCAGCGTGAGGTCCTCCATATGCCCAAGCGAAAGTGTGTAAGCCTTGGGATTGCGGCTGAGAGCCTGGGAAATATCTCCCGGCGCGGGCACATGGCGCGTCAGAAGAAATAGACTCAACGCTGCCAGCGCGCAGCAAGCCGCAATTCCCGCCAGTGCTCGCGTTCCCCGCCGGATCGAATTGTTCTCCATTGCCATCGCCGATCCCAGCAACAGCGCAAGCGCCGGATAGCATGGCATCGAATAGTATTCCTGCGTGGTCGAAAACGTGAAAAACACCAAAATGAATCCAGCCCAACAGAGAGCCAGTAAGCGCGCGCGTCCGGCGCGATCCGTCGGCTTGAATGACAACTTGGCGACTGCGGGGAAATACACGCTCCAGGGAAACAGCCACACCAGGTGCAGCAGCCAGAAATAAAGCCGCGGCACGGTGTTGTAATCCCGCGGATAACGCATATTCAAGAAACGCAGCAACTGCTCATTGATGAGGAAAAACCAGAGGAAACCGTGATACTCCCCCGGCGCGCTGCGTAAGGTAAAAACAAAATGTGGAGGGTTGCGCAACGTCGCCAGCACATGCCAGGGCGCCGCGATTAGCAGGATAATCACCGCTCCGCTTACCAGATGCAATCGTCTCCATACGGCTCTGGAAAAAAGCTGGTGCGTGACCGCGAGGTAGACGATCCCCGCGCCAAGGGGAAAAACGACTCCGATCA
>JASICF010000546.1 GCA_030044775.1 Candidatus Sulfotelmatobacter sp.
TTCCGCCTCGCGTTTCACCATCTCAAACACGCGGTGCACCGGAGTTTGCTCAAAGTCCGTCAGGTTCATCGAAACCTGCGCCAGCCCACGCACCAGGAACCCCGCGCCCTTCACAAAGCGCATTCCGCCGTTCGAAAATCTCACCGCCTTGGCAATTTTTTTGGCAATCTCCACATCCGGCGTGCTCAAGAAAACGTTGTAGGCGATCAGAAATTTCCTCGCTCCCACCACCGTTGCCCCCGCCGTGGGATGCACTCTCGCCTCGCCAAAATCGGGCTTTCGTGCGGGGTTCGTCGCAATCTCTGCGCGAATTCCTTCAAACTGCCCGCGCCTTATATTTTCCAGATTCTGCCGCTCCGGCGTCGTCGCCGCAGCTTCGTACAGATAAACCGGAATCTGATAACGCTTCCATATCTCGGCGCCAACGTGCCGTGCCATGGCAACGCAATCTTCTATCGTGACTCCTTCGATCGGAATGAACGGCACCACGTCCGCCGCTCCCATCCGCGGATGCGCGCCTTTATGCACGCACAAATCGATCAACTCTGCTGCCTTCCCTACCCCGCGAATGGCCGCTTCCTGAATCGCCTCGCGCTCGCCCACCAGCGTAATCACGCAGCGATTGTGGTCCGGGTCCATTTCGCGATCGAGCACATACACACCATCGGTCTTCATCGCCGCCACAATCGCATCCACTTTGCCGCGATCGCGGCCTTCTGAAAAATTCGGCACACACTCCACTAGCGTAGACATAACGCAGAAGGATATCTGGCGCAGACTCCCGGAAGCAACTTCGTGCCATTTCAGACCTCACCACTTTCGTGCGGCTTAACTCATCTTCAGTGCTACTTTGGTTTGCCTTTCAATCTGTTTAGAATGAAGGCCCGCGAGCATTCGAAATGCCGGACGAAATCAAGACGCCCCCTGTCGTCGCTGATGTTCTCACGGGCACGCTCGTGGGCCGTTACGTTGTGGGTCAGCGCATCGGCGCCGGAGGCATGGGGCAGGTTTTTGTCGCCGAAGATCCGACGCTGCGCCGTCAGGTCGCCATCAAGCGCGCCAGCCGTCGCACCGACTCCGATCCCCGCGATCGCAAGCGTTTTCTCAAGGAAGCCCAGCGCGCTTCAGCCCTCAATCACCCCAACGTTGGTGGAGTGTACGACGTCGTCGAACACGCCGGCGAACTCTGGCTCGTCATGGAGTATGTGGAAGGCCAGACCCTGCGTCATCGCCTCAAGCAGCCGATCCCCTCCGAGGAGTTTTTCACCATAGCGGCCCAGTGTTGTGAAGGTCTGCAGGCCGCGCACGAAAAAGGCATCATTCACGGCGATATCAAGCCCGAAAACATCATGATCACTCCCGGCAGCCGGGTGAAGATTCTCGATTTTGGTGTCGCCCGCCGCGCCTTTCGACCGGCCAATCCCGACGATGCCACCAAAAGCATGGAAACCATGACCGCTTCGGGCGGCACGCCTGCTTACATGGCTCCGGAAGTGCTCCTGCAGAAACCCGACGACGGCCGCTCCGATCTATTCTCCCTTGGTCTGGTCTTCTACGAAATGCTCGGCGGCGAGCAGCCTTTCCACAGCGATAGCCTCGCCACCACCGTCGCCCGGATCGTTCACGAAGAGCCGCCACCGTTGAAAAATGTTTCCGGCCCGCTCGCCGCTGTCGTCTCCCGCGCGATGGCAAAAAATCCGGAAGCCCGCTATCCCACGGCCGCAGCTCTCAACGAAGATTTGCAGCGCGTGCAGGAAGGCGGCAAGCCCAGGCGCGCCTCATCCACTCCCGGTGCATTCCATCAATATCGCGCGCTCGCAGCTATCGTCATCGTGGTTATCTTTCTCGGTGGGCTCTTCGCCTATCGTTCTTTGCGCCGGGTTTTTTCGTCCGTGAACAACGCGACGCAAGCCTTATCGGGCGCCCAATCCGGCGGCTTGCCGCAAGCCAAAATTCTCGCCGTCCTTCCCTTCACCGCTCCTGCCAACGCCGATCCCAAGCTCAATGCCCTCGGCGAAGGACTTGTCGAAAGTCTTGCGGCCAAGCTTGGCAGCCTCAGCAACGACCGCGCCTTCGAGGTCATTCCGCCGCGGAGCCTGCAGGAAAAGAAAATCTCGAATCTTTCGGATGCGGCACACATGTTCGGCGCAAATCTTGGCCTGGCCGTCAGCCTCGAGCCCAACGGCGAGCTGATCAAGGTTGCCTACTCGCTGAACAGCGCTAAAAACAACGCCGCGCTCGGGGGCGATTCCGTTTCCGTCCCCGCCTCCGACGTCTTCTCCGTCGAAAGCAACGTCGCCGATGGCGCCGTGAAACTCCTCAAACTGCAGCTTCGCCCGGAGGAAGAAACTGCGCTCAAAGTCCACGGCACCGACCAACCTGAAGCCTACAGGTACTATTTGCAGGCCCGCGGCTATTTGCTCGACAACAGCAAAGCTGAGAATCTCGACAACGCTGCTTTGATGGCCCGCGAAGCGCTTAAGCTCGATGCCAACTTCGGCATGGCCAAAGCCGTACTCGGCGAAAGCGACTGGCTCAGGTACTCGGGCGCGAAAGACAAAAAATGGATCGCGCCCGCGCAAGCGGAATGCAATGACGCCGTTAAGCTCGGCAACGCCGGCGCAGCCGGGCACATCTGCCTTGGGCGGATCGAAGATGGGACCGGGCAGCATGATGC
>JASICF010000547.1 GCA_030044775.1 Candidatus Sulfotelmatobacter sp.
ATCTCGGGCGGTGCCGGTCAGGCTGAAATTGAGCTGGCGATTGGCGTATGTGGCGTCGCCTGCGAGATCGACGGCGCCTCCGCCAGTGCGCGCGGCGAGCGAATTGATGTGAAAACGATCGCGGGTGAACAGAAGCGAACCATTCAGATCGGTCAGCCCACTGGGAACCCCGGCATAGGAAATGGCGGAATCGGCGAGATGAATTTGACCTTCGGGTTGAGGATCGGAAAGCGTACCACCGATGGTCAGATCGGCGGAAGCCAGACCCGAGGCGGTAAGGTTCGGGTCGAAAGTGGAGAGCAGCTTGAGATCGGCATGGCCATCGGCAGTGACATCGAGCGCGTGCGAGCCTGAAAGCTGGACAGTGCCAGATGCTGTGACACCGGTTCCGGTGCCGACGAGGTCCAACTTTTGGATGCGCAGCGATTCCCTCGCGATCAAGAACACTACGGGATCCTGATTTTGCAGTTGGACGCCGTCAACGTTGAATGCGAGCGAGGTCAAGTTTCCACTGGTGATCCAATCGCCGGGAAGAAATATCGGACCGCTTATCGCGACAGAACCGCTCACGGAAGAATGTGCGGTAAGGGTTCCCGGGAGATAAGGACGCAACATGGGGTCGACCTCGAGTTGATCCAAATGGAAGGACAGACTCGCGGGATCGTTGTCGTGCAAATGAATGTCCCCCGCAAGCGTCAGAGAACCGTGCTGAAATTGGGAAATTCCAGTCAGGCGCAGATCACCTTTCGCAGTCGCTGCCTGGAGGTCAAAATCTCCGGCGAGTTCGTGATCGAGCGTAAGACCGCGAATGTGAACTTTACCGTCGATCGATGGCGATTGCGGAGTGCCCGAGGCCCGCAAATCGAAGTCAGCATGACCTTCAACCGAAATACGGCCAAGCCGCACCTGGCGAAACTGGGCGAGATCGAGGTTATTGCCGGTGAGATCGAGTTGAAAGGCGCGACTGGGAGGATGGTACGATGCGCTTCCTGTGATTACGGAATCTTCATGGAACAAGTGCATGGCGGAAAACGCGATCTGATCTGGATCAACATGGAAGACGGAATCAAATTGCCGGATGCTTTCGCCGAAAGCGGAGGCGTTGGCGAGATGAATCTCACCATCCGCGTGAGGACTGGAAAACGTGCCGCCGGCGCGGAGGGTCACATCAGCCGCGCCGAACACGGGGTAATCGAAGCCGGCCAGAGCCTCCAGTGTCGGAAGATCGGCATGGTAAAGATTGGCGCGCAAGTGAAGCGCGCTATCTCCCGTGATGTGTCCGTGCTGAAGATTGACGGAGCCGTCGAATACACCGGAAGTGCCGTCGCGCTGCAGCTTGCCGGAATGCAGTGTAAGGCTGTCGAAGGAAAGCTGCATGGAAGCGGAGAGCGAATCCCAGTGCATTTCAGTGCGGTGAGTTCTGTGGGTCTGCGGCAAACCGATATCGAGATTCGTTGCGGAGAGAGCGCCGAAAACGCGCGGAGCCGAAAGCGAGCCAGTCATCCCCCCGGTGAACGTTGCGGAGCCATTCATGGTAACGGGAAAAAGCTCAGGACCCCGGACTGCAGAAAGGAACGGCAGCCAATCGGCGAGGCTGGAAGTAGAAACAGAGAGGCGAACCGAGGAGGAAGCCGACAGAGTTCCCGAGGCCTGGAGGCGGCTATTGGGCGTGGCCAGAGTGAGGTGTGGAAGATCGAGAGAGTCTGTGGCTGCGTGATACACGCCACTCGCGTCGGCGGCGATGGCAAGCTGACCATGGGCGGCTTCTGAAAAGGGATTGAGATTAGCATCAAACTGGATTTCCGCATCGCGAGGTGTTCCCTGCCAACGAGTCGTAAAGGTACCCGAGAGCAGTGCTGCCGGGTGGAACGTTGGGAATGGGTGGGCGGGAGTGTCGAGGGCAGCGGCGACCTCGTCGGCAGAAAGATTGACGACGCGAATACGCGCGGTTCCGGCCTGGAAGGAAGGCCTGGCCTGAGCCGAACGAGCCTTGGGAGACGGAACTGCCGAAATGGTCGGAGTGATGAGGGCCTTTCTGGCAGCGGCGGAAAGATGCTGCGTGGGCGCAAGCCACTGATTGATTTCCGCTTCGCCATCGAAGCTGCCCCCGAAGATCTTGCCTTGCAGCCTGGATAGTGACAACTGCTGATCGGTCAGCGCGTAGCCAGTGGTAAACGAAGCTTTGGAAAAAGAAACCTGATCATCCTGAAATCCCAGATTCTGAGCCGACAACAAGCCACTGGTAGAAAAGCGATCAAGCGACCAGTCGCCGTGGCCTTTGAGATCAAGCACTCCAGAGCGCAGATCGCGGCGGCGGGCGATAGAGGCGACCTCGTCAAGATCGAGGTGGGCCTCATATGGTCCCTGCAGATGGGGATGACGAAAATCCGTGACCTGGCCGGTTGCCGAAAAATGAGAATGGCCGGAATTCCATTTGAGAGAACTGATCAGGGCGGAATCGGAGCCAAGCGTGAATTCGAGGGCGGTCATCCAGGCAAAGGGCTTGCAGTCGGGCAGTTTGCTATCGACCTGGCCGAGCAAAAGGCGCCCGTCATAGCGTCGGCCGAGAAAGGAATAATCCATCTGCAATGAGGTGTCGCGCGCAGTGAAGTCGACGGGGATGGGTTGAACTTTTCCCGGAAGATTTTCCCAAATGATCTGGCCGTGACGCAGTTCGAGGTGATCGATAGAGAGCGCGAAAAGCTTCTCGACCGCATTCTGACCTGCGATATTGGCGGCGCGCGGGGGGAAGTTCGTCATGCCACCGGGATAGAAAATTACGTGAACGATGGGATGATCGAGAATCACCCGGTTAAATGCGAGTTCGGTGCGCAGCAGCGAACTGATTTTTAAACGGGCAGTGATGGCATCGACGTGAGCCAGGGGAATGTCGGTTTGCGGTTCGCGGCCGCGTACTGTGATATCGCGAACCTCGACCTGAAGATGAAAGGGAACGGTGTGGATGCTAGCAACTTGCGCGCGTCCCCCGGTAATACGCTCAATCTCTTCCACCAGGCGGCGGCGAACCAGGGACTGAAAAGAATCAGTGCTGAGATATAAGAGAAAGCCAACGGCGGCGAGAAACCCAACCCCTGCTCCCAAGAGCGCATACTTCCACCAGCGGCGAGGGACACGCTTCGTGGAAGACTCGGTCACTGCGATTGCACTCCCCGGTCATTGGCGGAGATTGCGGGAAGATGCACATGGCCTTCCGAGCGCAAGGTTTGCAGCCAGGAGACCAGCAGTTCGTTAACTTTCTTTTCGGTGAGCACTTCGCGAATCCGGGCGGAAACGTCCGACAGAGGAACTTCGCCCGAACCTGCCTGCTTCAACCTGGGGACAAACTGATCGCGGTAATAGGCTTCGATGGACTTGGAGTCGATCTGCACGGCGGGGCGAAGGCGGGCATCGACGAGGCGCATGAGTTCGATTTCCTGGCGAACGTGGGCCGCGAGATCTTTCTCGGTGATGTGATAGCCGGCGAGAATCGCCTGCCAGCCAGTCTCCGATGTGGCTTGAGGGTACAACTTGCGAGCTTCGGCCACGCGGACGGAGACTTCCGAGTCGGTGGCGTGGGGAGCGTCGGCAGACTTCATCTGCTCGCGGAGCAATTCCTGATCAATGAGCTTATCGAGAACGGCGCGCCGGTCATCTTCGCGGAAGGAACTGACTGAACGGTTGGTGAGGAGAGCCTGGAAACTGAGGGCTTCATCCCAATCAGATTGCAGAATGATGTTGCCGTTGACGATCGCCACGATACGGTCGACGACTTCAGCCGAGGCCATTTGAGCCTGCCACAGACCGAGGGTTAGGGCGAAGAAGCCAGCGAGCGCGGCCAAAAAAATGCGGCACGGATGAATTCGATTTTTCAAAATGGCTGACCTATGCTGAAAAAAACGTTGAAGTGCCGCAGGCGCTGAGTTTCATAGTCGCCGGACAGCTTTCCCTGAGAATTGAGCAGACCCTGAAAATAGTATGGCGGATTCAGATTGTACCCGAAATCGAAACGAAATGGGCCGATGGGAGTCTTGTAGAGCAACCCAAGTCCTGCCGCGTGAGAGGTGTAGTCGTAACCGTTATTGTTGAAATACGTCATGCAGGAGGTTATCGGCGCACCATCAGGAGGCAGCAGACACTGCGCCGGGTCTGGCTGGTGCCAGCGCAGTACGCCTTTCACCATGTCATGGCCGGCGGTGTAGATGTTGCCCATATCGTGGAAAATCGCAAAGCCGAAGCCTTCTCCGAGGTAAGGCAAGCTGACGGAAGGAAAGCGCAATTCCTCGTTATCGATGAAGAGCGCTGAGCCGCCAACCGGATAGCCGGAATCGGGATCGCGAGGTCCTGCTTGATTTAACGAAAAACCACGATCAGAGTTGTCCCCGCCGGTAAAAAAAAGTTCGGGAAGCGGGATCACAGTGATTCCCTGGCTGCAAGAGGTTGTCAATTGCGTGACTTGGCAGGCTCCGGGCGGGAGAACCCGGGTGCCGTGATAAACCTGCTCTAATCCGAGACTGGTGGAACGAGCGAAAACAAACTTATGATCGCTCGGCCCGAAGGAATAGTAAGTGGAATCCTTGAGGAGACCGCGGGCGTAATTTGCCTGAGAACCGAAATAGCTCGACGCGGCGAAGGCGTCGAAGCTGAGAAATTGCCCTTTGGTGCTGGCCAGGGGATTATCCCGCTTGTCGCGAATGAAAGTGAAACCCGGTCCCCCGACTACCGCCGGCAGCGAGAATAAGCTGATTTCCGCAGGAGAAAAATCGGCTTGAAAATCCGACGCTTTCACGCGGCGGTAATCGAAATGATACGTGATGGAAGTGGGATGGTCGGTCGGTCGCGGACCGATATCTTGATGAAGGTCGATCTTTCCTTCCTCCCGTTGCGACCTGAACGTGGCTACGTTAAGGCTGTTGTCGTAAAGAAGTGTGTAAAAAACCTTGAAACGGTCAGTTTTGAATACATGCGGCATTTGAAACGTGATCAGTCCCAACTGTTGCAAAGTACCGACGGCGGATTGAAAGGTGAGGCTCTGGCCACGTCCGCCGACGTTGAGGCGAGTGACGTCGAATTCTACTCGTGGACTGACACCGGTCTCTCCCGCGGGGGCATTGCTTCTGGCCGGTAAGCCGGTCTCGAATTCGATTCCACCGCCGTAAGTGAAGGTGTAGCGCTTGGCTTCCTGAACCTGCAGGAGAACGTTCTTCTGCGGATCTGTTCCTTCGGGATTTTGCACGCCGGTGTCGACCTCGTTAAAAATGCCGAGATCGTAGAGCTTGCTCTGGGTAGCGAGAATATCTTGCTGGCTGAGGGGTTGGCCGGGGACCACCTGGATCTCGCGCTGGACCACGTAATGGCGGGTGTGATCGAGTCCGGCCACAAGGACTTTATTTACGAAAAACTGTTCCCCCTCCTGGACTTTGTAAGTTACGTCTATGCGGTTGGGTTGTCCGGCAGAAGGTTCGGTGATGAGATCGAGCGTGGCATTGGAAAAGCCGTGATTGAAGTAGTCGTTGAGGATCGCTTCGCGATCGCTGCTCAGATTCTGCTCGGAGTAGGGCTGGCCTTCGCGAGTGGCTAGCTCGGGAAAATGGCCGAGATCGAGTTCCTGGTTGCCAACGATGCGGAATGCGCCGACCAGGGTTTGCGGCCCTTCATCGATATCGATCTGAACGGCGAGATGGTTTGGGACACCCTGGTAGTCGTCGTGGATTTTGCTGGTGATCTTGGCATCGCGAAAGCCGTTGGAGAGATACAAAGCCTGGATTGCCGACACATCGTTCTTCAACAAAACGGCGCTGAAACGCCCGTAAGTCAAAAAGGTGCTGGCGGGCTCGATCCGCATGCGCTGGCGCAGCATCTTCGTGGAAAAGTATTTGTTGCCGGAAATCTCCAGCAATACAAATTTGTGCACGGGCCCGGGATCGATTTGATAGACAACGCGGATTCGGGTGGGGCTGGTTTCCTTTTGAAAATCCACTTTGGCGTCCAGGTGGTCGCGGCCTTGCAGATAGTTGAGCAGATTCGTTTTGCCCTCGTTCAGAAGGTCATCGTCGATGGCGTTTTCCTGATAAATCGGGACTTCCCTTCGCAAAACCCCATGGCTGATGCGGAATCCCGTAGCATACAAAATGACGACGGGGCCGGGGTCGATTACGTAAGTGAAGTCAACGGAATTCGACTCGGGATGGTACGTCTGGGCAGAGATAGAGACTTGGGCGATGACGCGCTCCTGCTTCTGGAGTTTTTTTCTGAGGCGCTGAAGCGAGCTATTGATCCGAGAAGCCGTAATGCTGTCACCGGGATGCATGTGAGCAATCTGCTCAACCTGAGCCTGCGAGAAAGCGGAATTGGGGGCGACGGTGACTTGATTGACGCGGGCGGGTTCACCGGGAGCGATGTGGAAGGTAATATCGGCCTGGCGAGTTGAGGCAGTGGATGTAGTGCCGGCGGTAACGCTCGCGCGATAGTAACCGTTCTCCTGCATAAGCTGGCGAATATTCTGGACGGCACGGTCGAGTTTGTCTGCGTTGTAGAGTTCGCCGAGCTGGAACTTCGAGGCATTGACGATCTGATTGCTGTTAGGACGTGAGGGAGCACCGTCAACATTGAGCGAGCCGATGAAAAGATTGGGCGAGGAAGTGAAGGTCAGTTGCACGCCTGAGCCGGCGGGCGT
>JASICF010000548.1 GCA_030044775.1 Candidatus Sulfotelmatobacter sp.
TTTAGGCTTTCTTCCGGTGGCAGGGAAACCTCTACAATCCGAGCTTGATTCACCCTCTTCTGCCCACAGAATCGATGCACAGGTTTGGGGGAGCATCGTTGTCGCCCGGCCCACGTGTCGCCATTCTGTATGAGTCCGCCAATCCGAGCCGCATTCGACTGGCCAGCAATCCTGCCGAGGTCATACGGACAGAGTCCATAAAGGTAGCCTCGCTGTTTCTTGTTCCGTGGTTGCTGCTCGCTTTGCATCGCGGCCACGGTAAGGCCGAATAGCTCTCCTGGGCTAGTCTCGGGTGGCAGCAACTGTCGATAAATCCCGACGTATACAGGAAACACCGTAGGTTGAGGTTGCCCAATCTCGTTGGATAATTGACGGCTATGCTGCGACTTATTTTACCGGTTGAGAGGTGTTTGACCCCGGCGTGCCGAACACACGGGTAACAGTTGGAGAATCGTGTTATGGCTTTGCTGCGCATACTGACGGTCGATGACGAAGAAGCTGTCAGACGTGGGGCTCGCGAGCTGCTGTCGTCGCATTCGGGTTGGCAAGTCTGCGGCGAAGCGGAGGACGGGATTCAGGCAGTGGAGAGTGCGAGAGCATTGCGTCCTGACGTTGTGGTCATGGATGTCGCGATGCCCCGCATGAACGGGGTGGACGCAACACGAGCAATCCGGCAGGAACTTCCCGAAACAAAAATAATCCTCCTCAGTCAGAATGATCCGCGAGTCCTGCGCCAGCAGGCGGCTGCAATCCGGGCGCACGGAATTGTTGGAAAGGCTGACCTCTTCCGGGAACTTGTCCCGACCATCGAGAAAGCTCTGGATGCGGAAGCCAATAAAGAGCGCTTGGCGCCAACCACTGGTTCTGCACTAATTTCGTCCACGTCGTTGAACTGTGATGCAGGGATGGCTGCGCTCATCGCCAACAAGAATTGGGCTGAGACCCCGCTTGGCCCAGTCGAGAATTGGTCGCCGACGCTGCGAACCATCACAAACTTCTTGCTCGCTAACCGCTTCCCGCTGCTTCTGTGGTGGGGTCCTGAATACATCCAGATTTACAACGACGCTTACGCTCCGATTTTGGGGGTAAAGCATCCCATTCGAGCCTTAGGGCGGCCGGTCAGTGAGTGTTGGGACGAGATTTGGCACGTTCTAAAGCCACTCATCGATACGCCGTTCCACGGCGGCCCCGCAACCTGGATGGAAGACATCGAACTCGAAATCAATCGGTCAGGGAAAATCGAAGAAACCCATTTCACGGTAGCTTATAGTCCTGTACCGGACGAGACCGTTCCCAGCGGCATTGGCGGAGTTCTAGCGACTGTTCACGAAATTACTGAAAAGATCGTAGCGGAAAGGCGAGTCGCGATTTTGCGGGACTTAGGTGCGGAGGCAGGCGAGGCTAAGACCGCAGAACAAGCATGTTCAGTTGCAGCTGATGTCTTGAGTAAATATCTGAGGGATTGCCCTTTCGCTCTGCTGTACTTGAACGACCCAGATGGACGCCACGCCCGTTTAGTCAGTTGCTCGCAGGTGGTGCAGGGTGAACCGGGTGCACCAACCGTTATTGACCTACAAAGAGACTTTTCGGCTGATGTAGTTTGGCCATTGTCCCAAGTCAATCGACGCTTGGCGCAGTTATTGCGACCGGGTTGAACGACCGCTTCCACGGCAATGTGCCACGTGGGGTGTGGTCAGAGCCGCCAAATCAAGCGGTGGTAGTACCGGTGCGTTCGAGTCAAGCCAACCATCTTGCCGGATTCCTTATCGTGGGCATCAGTGCTGGACTACGGTGCGACGAAACATATCTCAGCTTTTTTGATCTCGCGGCACGACAGATTGCCACCTCAATAGCGAATGCACGAGCATATGAGGAGGAGCGCAAGCGTGCCGAAGCACTGGCAGAAATTGACCGTACAAAGACTGCATTTTTCAGCAATGTGAGTCATGAGTTTCGTACACCGCTCACCTTGATGCTGGGCCCTTTGCACGATCTTCTGGCGCGAAGCCAAACCCATTTATCTCCGATTGCGAAGGATCAACTCGAATTGGTCAATCGCAACGGTGCTCGGCTCCTCAGACTGGTCAACACATTATTGGACTTTTCCCGTATCGAGGCAGGGCGCGCTGAGGCCGTCTATCAAGCTACGGATTTAGCAGGGTTCACTGCGGAACTTGCGAGCGTCTTTCGCTCGGCTACCGACCGGGCAGAACTCCTCCTGTTGGTCGATTGTCGCAATCTGGGCGAGCCTGTCTATATCGACCGAGATATGTGGGAAAAGATCGTCTTGAATTTGCTCTCGAATGCCTTCAAGTTCACGTTTGAAGGCGAGATCGAGGTTAGTTTAAATCGCGTGGACGGCGCTGCGGAACTACGAGTTCGTGACACGGGCGTGGGTATACCTGCGGAATCTATCCCAAAGCTTTTTGAACGATTCCATCGAGTCGCTAACACGCGCAGTCGCACTCATGAAGGCAGTGGCATCGGGTTGGCTTTGGTGTACGAGTTAGTCAAGCTCCACGGCGGTTCTATTCACGCGGAAAGTACGGTCGGACGCGGAACCACTTTCATCGTTCGAGTTCCTTTCGGACAGAATCATTTGACGGCGGGAAAGATTGGTGGCTCGCGCAGTCTTTCTGCCACCGGAGTAGGAGCGACACCATTCGTTGAAGAAGCTTTGAGATGGTTGCCCGACCCACCCGCAGCAAATGTTGAATTGTTTGAGTCCGGGGAACTGCTGCCCGTTCCGTGCCCCCCTTCAGAATCTGTTGCTCGTTCGCGAATACTGGTCGCTGATGACAACGCAGACATGCGCCAATATCTTGCTCGCTTGTTGGCTGAGCATTACGAAGTTGAGACGGTCGCTGATGGACAAAGTGCGATCAATGCAGCACGTCAACGCCCTCCCGGTCTCATTCTTAGCGATGTAATGATGCCTGTAGTAGACGGATTCGAGCTTCTGAAGGAAATACGGGCAAATGAGAGCACACGAAGCATTCCAGTTGTCTTGCTTTCGGCTCGTGCGGGCGAAGAATCTCGTGTGGAAGGGTTGAATGCGGGGGCGGACGATTATTTAATCAAGCCGTTTTCTGCGCGTGAGCTTCTGGCTCGAATCAGTGCCCGATTGGAGATCGCCCGACTACAACGCGAGCTAACCGAGACTCTTGAAATGCAAGTTCGTGCCCGAACACAAGAACTGGAACACCGAACGCGCGAATTGATGAAACAGTCGGAGGGCATTCGTAACCTTTCAGCACGGCTATTGAAGGTTCAAGATGAGGAACGGCGGCGTATCGCCCGCGACTTTCATGACAGTGCTGGTCAAACATTGACTGCCCTTGGTTTGAATCTCGCGGAACTGATTCAAAGAGCAGACGTTGTGGCGCCAGAGTTGGCACAAGAAGGAAAAGAGATTGAGGAAATGGTTCAGCAACTCCATCGCGAAATTCGCACCACGTCATATCTGCTACATCCCCCTTTGTTGGACGAAGCCGGACTCAAGTCGAGTTTGAGCTGGTATGTGCACGGTGTTGCGGAACGCAGCGGAATGAGGATTGGTCTCGACATCTGCGACGATTTCGGAAGGCTTCCTGCCGACATGGAGCTTGCAATTTTCCGCGTCGTGCAGGAGTGTCTTACAAATATCCACCGCCATTCGGGGAGCAAGACGGCAAAAATCCGGGTAAGTCGCGAAGAAGACAATGTTTGTGTAGAAGTACGGGATGAGGGGAAAGGCATTCCCCCTGACCGATTGGCAGAAATTCAATCCCATGGCTCTGGCGTTGGTATAACGGGAATGCGAGAACGCTTACATCAATTTAAGGGCGACATGAACATCGAATCCTCGGGCGGGGGTACATCCGTTTTGGTCAAGATCCCCATTCCTAAGCTGGCTCAGTCAACTGATATCGAGCCGCTCGAAGCTGCTGTATAGCACAAAGCCCGTCACATGTAGGTCCCAGCGATGATGCCTGCGTCGTTGATACTCGAAGGCTCAGTACCCTCACTGATGGCGGTTCCTGCACCAGGCGCCGAGAAGCCAGTCATCGCCCCATTTGCCTCTCGCACGAAGGCGTGATGAGAATTGGTCGGGTCGGGGCTGTCGAATTTCGCCAGAGCCGTACGGTCGTATCAACGCCAGGTTTTCCTTAGGCGGACGCACTCGCAAAACTGAAAATCTTCATCTTCGAGAGCGGTAATTACCGACAGGCTCGGTTTTTCCGAGATTATTGAAAATTTGTGCTCGCTGTTTTTCCGCCGAAGCTCGGAGTCAGTGAGTGTAAACAGGATTTATCGTCAATTGACACGCAAGAACTGTCGACGGGTTTGTTCTAACCTCGGCATTTCAGTATCGTTCAAACAGACGTGATGCCGTTCGAAAACAGCTCCCGCAGTTCAGGTGGCAGTGCTTTCACAAATGCATTTGGGCTGTATCTTTCGCGGGAATCTGTCTTTTCCTACGGCATCCAGGACATGCTTGCGCATGAGTCTTTTCATGTTGGCAGCCGCACCGACGCCCCCACCGGGCGTGCCGGTTCTGTTTGCACAGTCACGTCCCCTTCCGGAACGGTTCCGCAGTTGGTAGGCCGAACACATCTACCCTGGCCCATAGCAAAGATTGAAAGGTCCTGCAATCCTCGGCGCTGGATTACCTTTTCGAAACAAATCCCGATTACGCTCATTGAGGTCAATGAGTGTAAACGTCTGTTTTCGCCAATAAGGCCCTAGGAAGGATTGGGACTGACAGATGCTTCGATTGACGCTGCGCACAGATGACCACCTGTGCTCACGAGACTCAGCCGATAAGTGAACCGACCTTCCTACTTGGACAAGACCGTGATGCTCGTCGGCTCGACGCTAAGCACATATGGCGATCCTGAAACTTGGTGGTATTCCGTCGTAGTAATGGTGAACGCGTAGAGCTGATTGGAGGGGCCGATGCCGTACAGATGACTGTGAGTGTCCCAAGTGAGCCCCCAAATCTCGTCATCAGTCAATAATGGCGTGTACTGCGTAATCGGATTACCGCCATTAAAGTGGAATACCTGCAATCCATTTGTCCCGCCGACTGCCAGCAGGGTTCCGGCAGGCGATATCTGGAGCTGTGCCGGGTCGCCTACGGCGGAATCAGGCATGTTCTGATATGTGCTGTTGGTGGTCAGGTTGCCGGAACTGTCTGCCGTGTAGACACCCAGTTGCGTCAGCTGGCTCTGTTCCGTGACAAAGCCAACTGCCAAGTTGTTCGCTCGATCGGCCGCCTGACCGAACGCACAATATTTGTCGTTGGGATAGTCGGGAACGGTAGGCTCTATGGTAAATGGGGTCAGGCTTCCGTCGCTGTTTCGACGAGCTGCATAGAACTCCGCGCTCTGTTGGACGCAGCTGACCGCGTATCCGTAATCGTTATCTCCAATAAGAGAGAAGGGCTGTTCCAATTCCGCGCTGTCGGTCGACACAGTGCCAAAATAAGTCAGCGTGCCTGTTGTGCCGTTCTTGTGGAAGAACAGAATCGAGCTTCCCGCCGAGCCATCCTGGAGTTGGGCATAGAGAGTTGAGCCTGTGCGATCCAAGAACAAGAAAACCACGCTTGCAGTAGTCCCAGTGTACTGCTCGGTATTGACAGACGAGACTTCTTTGAGCGACCCATTGGAGGCAATCGAGAACGAGTAGATGGAAATTCCATCCGATACGAAGAGCCAGCTAGCAGTGTGCGCCACACTCGGAGAGTACCCAGTACTTTGCGTCCAGAACGGCGATCCCGCGAGCACGGTGAGGATGCCGTTCGCGTCGGCGCTGTAACCATAAAGTTGGGCGGTGTTGTTGGCCCGGCTGGCTGTCACTGTCGCTACATAGACATATGCCGAGGGCATGGCGGTTGTTGAAGTGGCGTGATCTTGCGCGAACGCGAGCCCGGCGGATGTCACTGCGGCGCAAAAACTTACGACAAGGCTGGCGATTAGCTTTACAGGCGGCTTCATATCGGTCCTCCGGGTGGCGGTTGAGTGCGGTGAGAAAACAGGGACGGGACCCTTCCAAGTCATTTCCCGTGGCGACTGGACCTGCACGGAATGGCAGCCGGACGGCGGAGAACCGAATCGCGCCAGTATAGATGCGTTTACAAGACAGTCAGTTGTCTATCGCTGTTAGTGAACCGGAGGGGCGAAGAGTTCGCTAGCTATCGTAATATCCTGATTTCGCTCATCGACCAAGCGTCACCGAGCGAACGCTGTGGCAGGAAATCTCTTGCTATTTTTGGCGGAGTCAAGAAGACCACACTGCGCAGATGACCCCAATTTCGTATGCCTGGGGGAGGTTCCGAAGTTTGGGTCATTTTTCATATTGCTTGTTTTTCATTTATCTTTCCTTTCACAAAAACATGTTGCCGCGCAAGAAATAGTCAGACACTTATTCCGACCAGCCAACAGCATGTCTCTACTAAGCAACTAGGCAAACATTACGTTTTTATAAGTCATCCGATTGATAAAAGGGGATGATAAGAGATGATATGGCACTACCGTGGCATATCCCTGGCACGTTCTTGCGCTTGACAGTTTCTTGTTGCTGATAAAAACTGCCGCCGTACCTTCCATTGAAATCGTGCTAGTGCAGGCGCGATATTGCTGTAGCGGTCTTTCAGGGTGAGCAGTGCTGCAGCGTCGTTTCAGGTTCGAAAAGAAACGACTGGGACCCCTAGTTTTCAGTCAAAAAGTTAAATAGGAGGTGGGTTTAATTGGCGCGCTCCTATTGCCTGTCGTTGTGTGCTCATGCGAAATTTCGCGAGCTGTTGGCCGCGTGTAACGCAACCCCTCCTCAATTTGGACCTCCCTGTTTTGAAAGCCAATGCACGCCCCTCGATATACGCCCTTTTCCTGCAGAATCGTCGACAACAGTCAAATTCTCGGTCTCAAGGCTCGGAGTGCTGTGCCTCTTTGTGATCAGTTGCCTGACCGCTGCCGCTCAGAATGTTAGCGTGACGCCATCCAGACTTTCTTTCGGCAATCAGGTGGAAGGAACCACAAGCGCCGTTAGGAACGTCACTCTCGAGAACGACCAGAGTTCGGCTATAACGATCACGAGTATTTCTGCGAATTTGCCAGACTATGCGGAGACCTCCAATTGCCCGCTGAGTCCGGCGACTCTGGCGGCGGGAGCAACCTGTACAATCTCGGTGACCTTCAATCCTGTTGAGCTTGGATCTCGCCCGGGAACTCTGACGGTCGTTGATACCGGAACCTCAAGCCCTGAACTGGTAATGCTCAGTGGTGTGGGAGTCGCCCCATCGTTAGTTTCCATTGCTATCGCGCCAGTATCCGCTTCGATTGCTGCCGGCTACACTCAGCAGTTCACCGCGACCGGCAATTATAACAACGGCACGACACAGAATTTAACCAGCTCAGCTACATGGAGTTCATCAGCAACCTCGGTTGCCACCATAAGAAGGAGTGGGCTCGCCACTGGAGCGGCTCCTGGAATTGCCACTATCACCGCTACTTCGGGGAAAATCAGTGGTTCTGCAACATTGACCGTGTCCTCGGCGGTGTTGACCTCGCTCTCCCTCACTCCCGCTAAGGTGTCGGTCCCAGCGGGCGAGACCGAGCAGTTCACAGCTACGGGAACATACAGCAATGGCATTACTCAAAATTTGACCAGCTCGGCGCAATGGTCTTCCTCGGCAGCTACCGTGGCCACCGTGAGCAGTACCGGCCTGGCTGGCGCTGTTGCACAAGGCACGGCAACGATCAGCGCGAGCGTCGGTTCGATCAGTGGCTCGGCCAGACTAACGATCACAGCCGCCGTCTTGACATCGATTTCTGTTTCTCCGTCAAGCGCTTCCATGCCGGCGGGCAAAAGCCAGCAGTTCACAGCCACAGGAACGTATAGCAACGGCACAACCAAAAGCCTAACTGGCTCGGCTCTGTGGAATTCGTCATCGACTTCGGTCGCTACGGTGAAAAGCGGTGGACTTGCCACAGCAATCGCTCCTGGAACGGCCGCCATTAGTGCCACCTCAGGAACGATCAGTGGTTCTGCGACATTGACGGTCACCACCGCTATCTTGACTTCCATTTCAGTAACACCCTCCGCCCCTTCTGTCGCCTTGGGCCTTACACAGGAGTTCACCGCAACAGGCACGTACAGCAATGGCAGCACACAAAATTTAACAAGCACGGCAAAATGGAGTTCTTCGGCGGCAACTGTCGCCAGTGTGAACAGCAGCGGACTGGCTACAAGCCTGGCCGAGGGGGTAACTACCCTCACTGCCAAATTAGGAACCATTAGTGGCTCAGCAACTTTGACAGTAAGCGCACCGACTTTGAATTCAATTTCCGTCACGCCCGCGAACGTATCGATTGCCGCCGGCCTTACCCAACAGTTCACGGCAACGGGGACCTACACTAACGGCAGCACGCAAAACCTAACCAGTACGGTGCAATGGAGTTCATTACTTCCATCCATCGCAACGATCAGCGCTAGCGGTTTAGCCAGCGGCATCTCGCAAGGGGCAGCTACCATCACGGCCGCCTCGGGAAGCATCAGCGGTTCGGCCGCATTGACAGTCACTGCCCCGGTGCTGACTTCCATAACGGTAAGCCCCTCAGCAGCTTCGATTCCTGCGGGCGAAAACCAGGCGTTTACGGCGACGGGGACGTACAGCGACGGGAGCACGCAGAACCTGACGACAACTGTGAGTTGGAGTTCGTCCTCGACTGCCGTGGCCACGATCGCCACCAATGGCGTAGCGACGGGTGTGGCCGTGGGCAGCGCTACTGTGACCGCAACCTTGGGTTCGATCAGCGGCACGGCGACATTGAGTGTGGCTCA
>JASICF010000549.1 GCA_030044775.1 Candidatus Sulfotelmatobacter sp.
GAAGGTAATCGGTGGAGTATTCAATGCCGAGGAGCGTGCTCTTACGCGCGAGTTTCGACTCATATCCTGTGAAAGTGGAGTAGGCAGACGAAATCGGCCAGAGTAAGCCGCAGGCGACCAGACAGAGGAGGGTTGAGCCCCGAGCGGAAATTTCCAGTCGATGGGCACAAACGCTATCCCGCAGGGACGTGCGACGATCGCAGGCTTCGGTCGCCTCCGCAACGGCAACATCCAGCCACGATCTGTACTCTAACGTCCGCGCACCTGTCCGCATCGCAGCTTCCGCGCCGAGGACTCACCATGCTTTTCCGCCTGTCGTCTGCCTGCGCAGCCGTCGTCACGTTTTCGCTGTTCAGTTTGTTTCTTCAGCCCGCGAATGGACAGTCATCCGCTGTTCCGGTAGAGGTCGTTTACGTCTTAACCTCTACGCTGCAAACCTACAACGTAAACCCGCAAACCGGCTATGCCACGCAGGAAGGTGAAGGCATTACCCTGGAAAACACCACGGGCGGCGCGATCGTCGTGCCTTCGCCCAACGATCATTTTCTTTATGTCACCGGCTACAACGGCGATGAGTACCTGTGGGTTTATGCCACCGATGCAAACGGCGTGCCGGAGGTTCCACCGATACAGACTGTGAAACTCGACAACGATTCCGCTCTCTCGATCAATCCCGATGGAACTTTGGCATACATCGGACACGCCATGCAGAACTCTCATGGAGAGATGGTGGACTCGATCTATGTTTTTGAGATTAATTCGACCACCGGGATGGTAAAGGAACCGGGTACGCTGGTCGCGACGTATCCCCCGAATGGGCCGTGTGGATCGGGAGCGGAGTATCCCGGCGTGTATTTAGCGGGATTCAACACGAATGGCAGTCAGATATATGATGTCTGGTCTTGCCCCTACTACGACACCGAATCGGCGACTTACTATTCCCGGCCAGTGAATCAACAAACGGGTGCTCTGGGCCCGGAGACGGAGATTCTGGAATGGAGCAATACGAATGAGGGCGCCGACCTAGTGAACATCACCCCATCGGCGGCGCTCGTTTTCAATATTCCGAATGATTACAACCGGGGAATCAATTCGCTGAGCGTTTATCCGCTGAGCGGAGGAAATTCGCCCCTGTTCACCTGCTCGGCTGCGATGCTCGAGGCTTGCGGCTACGCAGCCTCGGAAACAGCGGACCGCTCGGGCAAGTACGTTTTCTTCCAGATATCGAAAAACCGCACCGAGATCACCAAGTTGGAGTTGGCGGAGAAAGAGATCGTCGACACGGGGAACTATATTGACGGCTTTGTGATGGGCTTCAGCCCAGATGATGTGCTTGTCTATGCGCAGGATGAAGCGTCAAGCAATCCGTGGGTTTTTCCGATCTATGTCTTTGATCCGGCTACCGGCGGCGTGAGCTACACAGGCGGAGAGATTTCTTTGCAGTCGCCGGTGGACCAGCTGATTCCAGCATTGCGGCAGTAGCGGAACGGCCCGCTTTTCGTGACCTTCGAAAAGGCGGGCGCCCAAAGCTCGACTCGGCGTTGCTGTTTTCAATTCGATCTCGACGGCAATTTTTCCGGGGAAAAGTCCGCCTACTCTGCCTGCGCAAGTCTCTCGATGCGGGCTCCGTCCGATGCTTGACTTCACTTCGAGGCTGTGACAGCCTGTCTGCCGCGGGACGATTGGTCGTGAGTACGCGGCCCCGAACGTCCTACTCGCCCTGGGCCCCAAGCTTCAAAACTTCAATCAACAGGAGAAAAGCGCGTTATGAAAATGCGTGTTGTGATGGCAGTCTGCGCAATTTGTCTGAGTGTGGCGGGCGTGGCCGCCCAAAAGAAAGGCAGCGATTCCAAAGCGTCGTTCGACAAATGGGTAGAAGAGGCGAACAAAGCTGAGACCAATAATGACGCGAAATGGATGGAAGCGAATCTGGCCTCCGGCTATGTCGAGGGCACGAGCTTCGGAGTGTGGATTCCGAAAGCGCAACTGATCAAGGATGCGAACGATCCGGCGAACAACAAGTTCACCCAGAGCGATATCAGCGACGTGCAGAGCGAAGTTGTCGGAAGCGTCGGGTTGGCGCGTTTCAAAGAAAGCTACGACGCGGTGATCGAGGGCCAGCATCGCGCCCGAACCGTCATCTGCAGCATGACGGCAGTGAAAGAGAGCACCGGTTGGAAGGGACTGTCGACACACTGTTCGAAAGTCGAATAGGGCGGAGCGTGTTTCGCGAAGAGTTCTATCGCGCTTGGCTCACCCGTTTACGAAATGTGGCAACCGTGAGTTGACCAAACTTCCCACTCAAGTCAAAAACAGGCTTGAGTGGGCCGCCACGTTCTCCGCAACTTTAATCCCGAATTGAAATCGGTAAGAATCAAGTATGTAAATGGTGGAGCGGGGACGCAGTTTTGCGCCTTATGATGGGATGGACTGCGCGGAATCTTGACAATGAGTGGGAAGACAGTGAGCGAAGCCGAAATTTTTGCTTCGGTGGCAAAACAACTGATGAGCGGAGATCAGGTTGTGGTTAGCGCTCAGAAGAGTGCTGCGCAGAAGATTCGCGTGAAGCGGATTGGGCGCGGGCGCCTGCGCCTGGTGGAATTCTGGGCGAACGGGAGGGCGCTGGAAGCGATCGAGCAGAATCCGGAGAAGCCGAGCCGCTGGGGACAACTCGCGCGAGACAAGCACCAGGTAGTGCAGTTTATCGAAGTGGGGACGCACAGGTATGTGGCAGTTTCGGTGGACGGAAAAGTGAAAGAGTACGCAAACAAGGGCCCGGACTTTTAAGTGGCGAAGGTGGGCGTTTTCCGTAAAAGCGGAGTAAGCACAGATTCATCCGCTTCATCCGGCCTTCGGCATTCCCGCTTCCGGATAGGTGTGCCCTCAAAATGGGCCCGGAGCCGGTGAGTTTAAGCTCTACTGAGGTGCTTCGATTCTGCGCAAGGAACCCGGCGAGACATTTCGTGGCTGACGGGGCGAGCTTTCGCGGGAATGCGTTCTGACGATCAGCAGGCCTACCACTACTGCGCCGATCAGCATGGCGACGCGGATATCGATGCCGGCGCGAAACGCCTGATCGCCGGCAGCGGTGCGAAGCAGGCCGGATCCTGCGCTGGCGGCGCAGAAGGCGAAATAGAATTTTTCCATCCATCCGCGGGAGACGCCGAGAAGCCATAAAAGAATTGCGGAGACGATTGCGAAGATGCCGCACAGAATCCATGTTCCCGGCGGCACTGCGGATGGGATCCATACTCCCGCGACGGGCGCGCGGGCAAGCATTTGTCGAACGGCGATCAGCAGAAAAACGACCGAATGCGCCAGCGCGACGATAGCACGCTTGCGGTTAGTGAGGATCGAGAAGCGCCGCATAGACGCTACTTTAGCGAACGGAAACGAACGAAGCTGTGATGCAGATCACGGGAGCATGGCGCCGTTCTACACCGGGGCCCCATCCTTTCCCAAATGGGGGTCACCCCACCCTTGTCGCGTTTTTCTGCGACAGGGTGGGTAATTAGAAGGGACAATCGGAGTTAGCCCACACTTCGCCAAAGGTAGGCGAAAGGGGTGGGGCAACCGGCGGAGGGGACGTAGCGAGTGTAGCGCGGGCACTCTTGCCCGCGGCTTATGATCTGAAACGGGACGGCGCAGGCCGTTCCGTTTTATTTTTGTAAGGAGATCTTGACGGGGGAGCGTGCGATTGTAGGATCGTTCGGCAATCAGGAGGCCGTTTATAATTCGCGCGTGCGACAGCTTATGCGGCATGTAATGGCGCTTCGCGTTTCCAAGGCGGTTCTCGTTCTTGCAGTCGCACTTTTCTACACGATTCTGGTCCTAAACAACATCACGGATTACGGCTCGAACTACGAGTTTGTCCGCCATGTCCTGATGATGGACTCAACCTTTCCGGGGAACCATGGCATGTGGCGCGCCCTCAGTTCGCCGCTAGTACATACGGTCTTCTACATCGGCATCATCGCCTGGGAATCGGTCACTATGCTTCTATGCTGGTGGGCTGGTATTCGGTTGCTGAAATCGTATCGTGCGGACCGGGCGCAATTCGCCGCTGCGGTGAACGCCGCCGTGATTGCGCTTACCGCGAGCCTGCTGATGTGGCTGGTGGCGTTCCTCGATGTCGGAGGTGAGTGGTTTCTGATGTGGCAGTCGAAACTGTGGAATGGGCAGGAAGAGGCGTTCCGAATGTTTACGATTGTCGGGGTGGTGTTTTTGATTGTGGTGCAACGGGAGGCGACTACCGATTAGTCGGCGATCCGGAAGCTGGGTTAGTTGGCTTCGGGCCGCAAACGCAGTCTACCGGGAGAACCAATGGCAGAGACGTTCGAAGCATACCGAACTCGAATCCTGAGCTACCTTGGCGACGAGGATCCCATTACTGTCCAACAAGCCACGCCGTCGCAGATCGAGCGGCGTCTGCGAGATATCGCGCCCGAGCAGTTGGTCCGGCGGCCTTCCCCTGAAAAGTGGTCCATTGCCGAGATCGTAGCGCACCTGGCGGACGCGGAGCTGGCGATGGGGTGGCGATTGCGAAACATGCTGGCGAATCCGGGCGTGGCCTT
>JASICF010000550.1 GCA_030044775.1 Candidatus Sulfotelmatobacter sp.
CCCTGCAACTGAAGGGTACGAAGGCTCAGCATGCGCTGATTTCGCGAGTGGATCATGACCACGGGGATTTTCACTCCGCGTATGAAAAGATGGGCAGCCCACAATTTCCGACGCAGGCGCAGATCCGTGAATTGCAGGAAGCCGCCAATTTGCCGCCGCCGGAGGATCGGCCGATTGCAAACGGCGCATTGACAATCGCGATTCCCGCCCACGGCCTGGCCGTGATCGAGCTAAAGTAAGCGCAGGCAAATATCATTACTCGGCTGCGCGGATCAGGCCTGTTCTTTCTTGAATCCGGCACGGTCCATTCCGCGTTGCGCCTCTGGATTTTTCATAAAGGTTTCCCAGACAAAACCGCTGCGCGCGTTTTCCGCCATCAGCATGGTGATGCCGGTGTCGATTCCGATCACGTCGATATCGTACCAGTTGGTCAGTGGATTGAAGGCGTTCACGAATCCGTAGCGGGTCCAGGCCTTGCCGTAATGATCGCGCATATTGTGCAGCACGCGCATCACCGGCTGAGGCAGAAAAGGCAACGAACCCGCGGGCGCGCTCGGAACTACAGTTCCGTCGATAGGGCCAAGCTCCGGCGGCCCTCCCCAGACCACGTATCCCTCTTGGGAATCGGAAGCGGAGATGCCCCACAAGTCGTCGCTGTAATCGGGAAACTGCTTGCCGAGCTCCAGGCAGAATTGGCGATGAGCTTCCGTAGCGAAAATCGAGTTCTGGAAGTAATTGGCATAGGCATCGCGCTTGTCGCGAAAATCAAACCAGGCCTGCGAATACTGATGCACGAACAACGGAGCAAAAGAACCGATATAGCTGATGCCCTCGAATTCGAATCGCAGCCGCTTCCACGCCTTCCAGACGTCGACCGGCAGGGGGTGAGTGAACGACCCCAGGCCCAGCAGATAAATCATCATCATCTCGCTGTAATAATCCCAGCGGGAAGGCAGGAATCCGCCTTCAGGCGTCCATCCATGGGGAAGCAGCGACGTATCTTCCGATAGCCAGGTCCAATCGACCCGATTGAAAATTTCATACGCCAACATGCTGACTTCGGAGTGTTCTTCAAAATGACGGCGGCAGGTGAGAATTCCGCAAAGCAAAATGGTGGTATCCACGGAAGAAACTTCGGAGTCCCAGACGCGCTCGCCGGTATTGATGTCGGCAAAGTGGTAGAAAAAACCGCGGTGAGTAGGCATTTTCTTCCATAGGAATCGCAAGGCGGCCAAAGCTCGATCACGCGCATCATTGCGAGAAATGTAGCCGCGCCGATCGGCAATGCAGAGCGCGGTCAAGCCGAAACCAGTGGCGGCGATGCTGGCGGCAACCGAGGTCTCGTTGCCTGAAACATTCGCACGGTCACGGACGAGCCCGCTTTGCGGACTGCCTTGCTCCCAGAAAAACTGAAAGGTTTGCCTTTCGATTTCGTCAAGCAGTTTGTCGTCTTCCGGAGAGATGGCGGGGATCGAGGAGGGAGGTGGAGACACGCTTGTCGGCTGCGGGGCACCTTGCTTTTGCAGAGCGTTTTGCGCTGTGGGCCCTTTTTGCGAAGCAGATGGAGAAGCGGCCAGGTTGGACTGGGCGAGAATTGCACAATCGAACCTACGTCGATCGAGAATCCTGGCAAGACCGAGACCACCCGCGCCCATGAGAAGATCGCGCCGCGACAGGCGCGAGACGGCGGTGTTTTTCTGTTTCTCCTTCATCGGTTGATGACTGGCGCTTTTAGATCGACGTACAATGCGAACCTGACTCGGCCTCCACGGCGACTATGCACTCTTCGTTATCCATCCTAAAATGTTAAACGAAGGAGGCGGATGACTCGCAGAAAAAAGATCAGCATCTGGTTCCTCGTTAGTATTGGCATTCTGGGACTGGTGATTGCGGGGGTGCTCTTGGGCCGCCGTCGACCGGTTGTCCTCAGAGGGGCAGTTCTGCGGGAAGATCATGATCCGAACAAACAGCTTCCGCTGTCCGGCGTTCAGATCACTGCGAGCAATGGTTTAGGAAGCGCGCAGGCACAATCGAACCAGCAGGGATTTTTTAGTTTGACCCTGCCCATGGGATTGCGCCGGCGCCAGCCGGTGCTCCTGGAATTCCGGCTCAAGGATTACCAACCGCTGAACTGGAAAGATTTCATCGCCGATAAACTCTACGTGGCGCGCATGCTCCCGATCCACCAGGAGACGGTGGCTGAAACACACTCGGATGTTTCAATTTCAACCCCTCGCATTCGTTACAGCGTCAAGACAACGGCAGAAGCGGATATCGGCAGCGCGGTAAGGGCATTTGACGTGGCAAGTGTCGGCAATCAACCTTGCGCTAAGACCCCACCCTGCTCGCCCAATAACAAATGGAAAGCGATCATCCGCTCTTTCTTCCTCGATGCGGGTGAAGGCAATGAGTTTCGGAATACGCGGGTTTCCTGCATCGCCGGACCATGCCCGTTCACCAAAATCGAAAGCGAGACATTTTCGCAAGATCGGCGGCGCTTCACCGTTACGATTCGTAACTGGTCGGATACGACCACTTTTCTGGTCGAAGCTGAAGTCGTGCATCCAATGACGAGCAACCTGGTCCGCGAAACATATCCTGTCATTTTCGGGCGCGCGTTGAACTTCAGCCTCCCCCCTGCTGCGGAGGGCCCGAGCATCGAAGCGGACGTCGCCGGCGACGACATCGTGTTTCCACTTGGACCGGATCTCTTGCTGCAGTGGGCAACCTGCCACGTTGCCATCGATAGGAACGAATCAAAGGACTACCGCTGCGAGTTGAAACCGGGTTACCGCTTTCGCTGAGCGAGCCGGTTTCAAAATCGAAGCCGTAGGCGAAGCGGGTTTCCTGAGGAACGAGCAACCACCCGATTTATTGCCGCAACGAACCTGACTGCTCCTGAGAACTTTCAGGGAGATCTGTGCAAGGCACATGAACCAGACTGAGGGACAACGAAAGATGGGAATCAAGTCACGCTTTATGAGTTCGTTGCTGCTGCTGGCAGCCCTCGCGTGCGCGACCGGCACAGCTTGCGTCCACCATCACTATTACCGGGTTTATGACCCCTATTACAGCGATTATCATGTGTGGGGGCCGGACGAAGTGGTTTACTACCAACAATGGGCGCGCGAGCGCCACTACGACGAGCACCGCGACTTTCGCGCCCTGCCGCCGGAGCAGCAGAAGGATTACTGGACCTGGCGCCACAGTCACGGCGATCACGACCACTGAGCTTGGACTGAATCTCACCTACAGGCGGGTGGAACACCCGCCCATCTTCTTTCTTCTTCATCGGCCCCCTAGACGCAGGCGGGAGAGCCTTGCAGCGAGGGCGACTCTCTGTTCGAGCGCAGACCTTCCTAATCACCTCTTCACTCTGCCTTGCCACGCATATTTTGTGTTTTAATGCTCCCTCGCACATGATTTTTCAAAATCTCTATGCGTAAACTTCGCTCTCTGCTCCTCTTATCCGCTATTTCGACTCTTTTCTGCGCCTCGATCCTGGCCCAAACGGCCGTGCCGCCTGATCTTGATGCCTATGTGGCGGCTTCGATGAAGGCGTTCGACGTTCCCGGAATCTCGGTGGCTATTGTGAAAGATGGCAGGGTGGTCGTGGCTAAAGGATATGGAGTCCGCAAACTTGGGGATTCGGCACGGGTGGATGAGTACAGCATGTTCGCCATCGGATCGAATACTAAGGCCTTCACTACTGCCGCATTAGCCGAACTGGTGGATGCGGGCAAGATTTCGTGGGACGATCACGTCTACCAGCGCCTGCCTGGTTTCGTAATGTACGACCCTTATGTATCCCACGAAATCACGATTCGAGATTTGCTGACCCATCGCAGCGGCATGGGACTGGGTGAAGGCGATTTACTGTTCTGGCCACATTCCACTTATACGCGTGCTGACATCGTGTACAAGCTTCGCTTCATGAAGCCGGCGTCTGGCTTCCGCAGCCATTATGCGTATGACAATTTGCTCTACATGACTGCTGGGCAGATTATTCCTGCGGTCACCGGCATCTCATGGGATGACTACATTCGCCTGCACATCTTCGCCCCACTGCACATGGAGCACTCTGCTGTGACCAATGCCGACTACAAGCCGGGTGGCGACTATGCCTATCCGCATGAGCGAGTGGATGGAACGCTGCGAGTGATTCCGTTTGAGGATCTGAGCAATGTGGGCCCGGCAGGTTCAATCAATTCCTCTGCGGCCGACATGGCGAAATGGATGCTGCTGCAACTGGATCACGGAAAATTTACCGGCCGCGACGGAAGACTTTTCAGCGAGGAGCAATCGAAAGAGATGTGGTCGCCCCAGACGATTCTCCCCACCAATGACCCTCCCCAGCCATTGGCGGGATTGAAAACAAATTTTGCGGACTATGGTTTGGGCTGGCGACTTTCCGAATATCACGGACGCAAACTAGTTGGGCACACCGGCGGAGTCGCCGGCTTCGTCTCGCGGGTGATGCTTGTGCCCGAGGAAAATCTTGGCGTTCTGGTTTTGACGAATGCGGAGGAAGACGGCGCGTTCGATTCGATTCTTTATCACATTCTCGATCACTATTTCGGCCTGCCGGCGACCGATTGGATCGCGGCGTACAAGTCGGTGAAAGACGCGGAAGAAAGAAATGCCGCGGAAACCATGCGGATGGCAGCAGGCGCCCGCGCCGTTGATTCCAAGCCTTCACTGCCTCAGGAGAAATATGCCGGCACCTACAATGACGCTTGGTACGGCCCGATTACGATCCGCTATGAGAATGGCGGACTGGTGATTACATTCGATCACACGCCTTCGATGATCGGCGACTTGCAGCACTGGCAATACGATACCTTCAAAGCTCACTGGAGGGATCGGACCATCGAAGATGCATTCATCACGTTTTCACTGAAACCGGATGGAAGCATCGAGAGCGCGAAAATGGCGGCTGTCTCTCCCTTGGCGGATTTCAGTTTTGATTATCAGGACTTGCTGCTGCTGCCGGCAACAAAATAAGGCTGCGGGGAACGGCGCGGATAAAGCAATTTCATGGTCTCGGCGTAAACAAGATTGAAGCCTTTATACTCAGCGCAAGAACACGTGAGTGGTGTCTTCTACGCGAACATTGGTTTTCCGGCGCGTTCGAGCCGCCACATTACAGGCTGCGAGCATGTGGTCTTCCACAACCAGAATCTCTTTGTCGGTCAGCCAGCCGATGAAAGTTGCGTGAGGCAGAAACTCAATGCGCCGGGGTAGTTCTGCGCCGTTTACATCAAGGCTCACGATTTCGACCGCCGGCAGTTCGAGCAACGCTTTGCGAATGCGTTCTGACTCTTCGGGGTTGCCCTGGC
>JASICF010000551.1 GCA_030044775.1 Candidatus Sulfotelmatobacter sp.
CTCTTCCTGAGGCGGAGAAAACGGGATTGCGGAATCGAGGCCGGTGATGCGGACGATGGGGCCGTCGAGATCGTCGAAAGCTTCTTCGTTAATGATGGCTGCAATCTCGCCGGCGAGGCCTCCGGTACGGGAGTGCTCGTGGAGGATGATCACTTTGTTCGTCTTCTTCACAGTTGCGGCGATGGCTTCGCGGTCGAGCGGCGAGACGGTGCGCAGGTCGAGGATTTCGAGGTCGATACCTTCTTTTGTAAGAATCTCGGCGGCTTCGAGAGCAGAGTGAACCATGGCGGCGTAGGTGATCACGCTCAGGTCGCGGCCTTCGCGGACGATGCGAGCTTTGCCGATGGGAACGACATAGTCTTCCGTCGGAACTTCGCCCTTGATGCGGCGGTAAAGATATTTGTGCTCGAAAAACAGGCAGGGATTATTGTCGCGGATCGCGGCCTTGATAAGGCCTTTGGCATCGTAAGGCGTAGCGGGGCAAATCACCTTCAGCCCCGGATTGTGCACGAACCACATCTCCGGATTTTGCGAGTGGAACGGGCCGCCGTGGACGTATCCGCCGCTGGGGCCGCGGAGCACGAGCGGTGCGGGCGCGCCCCACAGATAATGCGTTTTGGCGACCATGTTGGAAATCTGGTTCATGGCGCAAGGGATGAAATCCATGAACTGGAATTCGGCGACCGGACGCATGCCGGTGAGCGACGCGCCAAAGGCCGCGCCCACGATGGCGGATTCGGCGATCGGCGTGTCGATCACGCGCTCGGGGCCGAAACGGTCGATGAAACCGTCGGTGACTTTAAACGCCCCGCCGTAAATGCCAATGTCTTCGCCCAGGCAGAAGACGGTGGGGTCGCGTTCCATTTCTTCCCAGATTCCCTGGCGGATGGCTTCGAGATAGGTGAGTTGCATAGTTAGAGATTCTTTCGCCGCGGATCCAATGACTGCACAAAATGCGACTTAGACTTTCTCTTTCTTTGGTCCGTGTCTTCTGTGGTGATAAGTCAAATGACTGTGAGCTTCGGCTTTGTTTCGATTGACTAAACGGCTTATCCACGAGGCTGGCGGAAGAAACGCCAGCAGTGCAAGAAAGATTCCCGTTGCCACTGTACCTGCGGAATAATTAGTCCCACGAAACCAAGTATTTTGATAGGAGAATACCCCTTTGTGCATCATCTGCAATCCGTACGCGATGATCAAGCCACCAACTGCGATCAATGAAAGTCGCACCGTGAGAGCTTTTATTATGTTGTGGCTAGCGCTTTTGCTTTGGTCAGACATTGCGAGTTCCAGCCATCGACCGGCGGATCACTTCAAATGCACCGCGGCTTCCGTTTCCTTATAGCCGCTCGTTCCCTTCTTCACTTTCGGCATTCCATACTTCGGCTTGATGGCGTGGCAGCCCTCTTCGCAATACACGCCGCCTTCGGCTGATTCCGGCGTCGGCATCGGAGAGTTCACCGCGATCTCACGTTCTTCTTCGATAACCCGCTCTACTTCCGAGATCAGCTCGGCATTTTCTTTGCCCGTCAGCCACTTTTTCTCCCGTACCAAATAATTCTCGAATCGCGCAATCGGGTCGCGCTTCTTCCAGAAATCAAACAGCGCCTTCGGCACGTACGCTGCCGCGTCGTGGATGGCGTGGCCTTTCATGCGCATCATTTTTGCTTCGATCATGGTCGGGCCTTCGCCGCGATGGGCGCGCTCGACAGCTTCGTGCGCGGCGTCGTAGACCTGGCACGCGTCGGTGCCATCGACGATCACGCCAGGAATGCCGTATCCCATGGCGCGTTCGGCAAGGTCTTTGCAGCGGTACTGCATTTCTGACGGAGTCGAATAAGCCCACTCGTTGCTCTCGACCACCAGTACTAATCCCAGATTCTGCACTGCCGCGAAGTTGATGCCTTCGTAGGTGACGCCGGTGGATTGGCCTCCGTCGCCGATGAAGGTGAGCACGGCGATGTTGCGGCCTTGCAGGCGCGCGCCCAGTGCCACGCCGCTCATCACAGGAATAAGATCGCCGAGCATCGAAATCGGCGAGACCATGTTGCGCTTTTCGATGTCGCCGAAGTGCGAGGTGCCGTCGCGGCCCTTGGTGGGCGAGCCGGCCTTCGCCATGTACTGCATCATCGTGTCGGAGGCGCGAAAGCCGCGCACCAGCAGCGAGCCCTGATTGCGAATCATGGGCGCGAACCAGTCGTCTTGGTCGAGCGCGTAGGCCGAGGCGCACGAGCAGGCCTCCTGCCCGAGGCCGAAATAAACTCCGCCGACCACTTTGCCCTGCTTGTAGAGATTTTCGAGCGCGGTCTCCATTTTGCGGTTGAGCAGCATGTAGCGGTAAATTTCGATCGCCTGCTGCTGGCTGAGATATTTGGAGTCGCGAATCGGCGGCACGGGCGCGTCGAGATCGCCGGAGACTTCGTAGCGGACGTGCTCGACGCCGTCTTTATCGTTTTTGTTTTTGCCCCCTATTACTTGTTTGACAGTATAGTTCGGGTGCTCGAGGCGCGTGTCGGGGATGGTGTAGGTGCGAAGATCTGCACTGGCCACGGAGGGACGGACGCCCTCGTCCGCCGCTCCATGAGCAGTGGAAGGGCGAGACCCGTTTCGCGAGTGTTTGCCGTTCGAGTTGGATTTGGATTTTGTTTTCTTGTTGGGCATGGGATGCGTCGCGGATGCGATGTATTGATGGTAACGCGAGGGGACGATGTACGGCTAGGGCAATGGCATCTGCTACGATTGGCTGAATGAACCATCGGCGAGTGGCGTTGGCGTTCCTGGTGTCTCCCATAGCCGCTCCTCTTGCTGTCTTTCTTCTGCTCGTACTTGACGCGAGGCACCATGGGCCAGTCGAAAACGTGCTCATAGCACTTCCTTTCTACTTCGTCTACGCGCTCCCAGTCGCGTACGTTTCGGAGATTCTCTTCGGCGCGCCCGCATGGCTGATCTTCAAGCACTATCGTGTCCGCTCGTGGCCTGTCTGGCTGCTGGGCGGGGCCTTCATTGGCTGGCTTACGAATGCGGGAATACAGGTCCTGCCCGGAAGGATGACAGCCGTCAATCTCGCGGGCCTGTTCAATCCCGTCGTGAACCCGTACGTTTTGATTGATACCGCAGGGGCGGCAGCTTCGGCCGCGCTTTTTCGCCAGATCGTATTCTCGGATGCGGCCCGCACTGATGTTTCGTCCGCAAGTAAAGACTGATAATCTGGGCTCGATCGATGTTCAGCTAGCCGGTCAGGATCGCTCTATGCACGCTGCCGTGTTGCGCGAATTCGGTTCTGCTCCGCGTTACGATCAGTTTGACGATCCCATTCCGCGCGACGGCGAAGCCCTGATTACGGTTCTCGCCGCATCGCTCAAGCAAATCGACAAAGGGATGGCCAGCGGCAAACACTACGCCAGTTACCGCGAGCTTCCGGTGGTCTGCGGAGTGGATGGCGTGGGCAGGGTGGAAACTGGCGAGCGCGTGTTTTTTGGCGGGTGTAGAAAGCCTTTTGGCGCGATGGCGGAAAAAACCGTTGCGCCGCGCGCCTTCTGCTTTCCCGTTCCCGACAGTCTGGATGACGCGACGGCAGCAGCCTTGCCGAATCCTGCACTCTCGTCGTGGTTGCCGTTGAAATGGCGTGCGCAATTGAAGCCTGGCGAAAGCGTGCTGGTGCTCGGCGCGACGGGAGCTGCCGGCAAGCTGGCGGTGCAAATCGCCAAGCTGCTCGGCGCGGGGCGCGTGATCGCGGCGGGACGGAATCCACAGCAGCTGGAAGCGGCGAAATCGCTGGGCGCCGACGTTACCATTCAAATCGACGAGCCGGGAAAGCAGCTGGTCGAAGCTTTTGCCGCGGTCGCAAAGGATGGAATCGATATCGTGCTCGATTATCTTTGGGGCGCGCCCACCGAAGCGCTGCTTGCGGCGCTGACGGGCCCGGACCTCATGGCCGAGCCGCACACCACGCGGCTGATCGAAATTGGTTCGATGGCCGGGCCCACGATTTCCCTGCCCGGCGCGGTTTTGAGGAGTTCGGGACTCGAAATCTATGGAGCCGGCGGGGGAAGCGCGCCGAAGCAGGCAATATTTGAGGCGTTGCCGCAAGTCTTTGAGCACGCGGCGCGCGGTGCTTTGAACCTGGAGACGAAAAAAGTTCCTCTTGCCGAGGTTGAAACGGAATGGAACCGAAAGGAGGATGGGCGCGTCGTGTTTATTCCGTGACTGGCCATTTCACAAAGATTTGAAAGAGCTCGGCCTCAGCCGGGCCGTCAAGGGCGCATCCAATGCGGGCTTTAGCCTCTGAGGTATGCCCGATAGAGATCATCGCCATGAACCTTGGCGAAGCTTCTCCGGCACCTCTATCGGCACGCCTACCGTTCGTCCCAAAAGCGCGTCGAGCGTGTCCACCCAGAGTATCTGGCTCTGGAAGGCGACGCCGAAGTTGCGCGAGATGGATTCGGCCACGGCATTGAGATCTACCTCACGCCCGAGTTCGCGCTCCATCGATGTCACCGGCTTCGAGGTGATGCCGCAGGGGATGATCAGGTCGAAGTAGCTGAGATCGGTGTTCACGTTGAGGGCGAAGCCATGAGAGGTGACGAAGCGCGAGATGTGCACACCGATGGCGGCGAGCTTGGCTTCGCTAACCTCAGCGGCTAAAGCCGCTTTCTTGTCGGAATCGTTTGCGGCACGACTAAAGTCGTGCCCTTCCCGATTTTTGTCATCCCGAGCGGAAAAGGACGATCCGGATACGAATCGTCCTTCGGAGTCGAGAGCCTGCCCTGAGCAACCGACCAACGGGAGAGCGTCGAACGGGGACCTTGTGTTTTCGTCAGCGGTTGTCGAGCTTCGCTCGACCGGACAGCCGGGGGCGGCTGTCCCTACATGGTTCGCGGTCGGAACTGCATCCGTCCACACGCCGGTGAGACCAGGCACGCGCTTCGTCGGAATACCGAAATCGGCGCAGGTGCGCATGAGGACGTCCTCGAGGCGGCGGACGAAATCGACAGCGCCGAGATGCTTGCGGCCTGTCGAGCTTTGCTCGACCGCACCCCTCGACTGCGCTCGGGGCGGGCTCTCGAGGGCGGCCGTCCCCACATGGTCCGTGGCGGACCACCGAGCGTATCCACGCAGGTGGAAGATTGGGTAGCCGACAATCTGGCCGGGCCCGTGGAAAGTTACGTCGCCGCCGCGGTCGCATTCAAAAAGTTCGACTCCGCGCTCGGAGAGCAGTTCTGGCGAGGCGATCACGTTGGCGGCTTTGGCGTTGCGGCCGAGTGTGATGACCGGCTTGTGCTCGAGTAGTAGAAGAACGTCACCGATTTTTTCTTCCTTGCGCAGGGCGACGATTTGCTGCTGCAGGCGCAGGCCGGTAGCGTAGTCGACGGTGCCGAGTTGGATGACGGAAATCACGCGCATTGAGCGATTGTGCGATTTGTGATTGAGCGATTCAAAACTATTGTTCTAGGAATTCCAATCACCCGATGACTCAATCGCTCAATGTCTCAATCTCCCTTAAGCATTGATCGCGATTCCATACACGCTGTTGGCCGCGTCGAGCATCGCTTCAGCCAGCGTCGGATGCGCGTGGATGGTCCACATTAAGTCCTCGACCGTTGCTTCGAGTTCCATGGCGGCTACGGCTTCGGCGATCAGTTCCGTCGCCTGCGGGCCGATGATGTGGACGCCCAAAATTTCGCCGTAATCGGCGTCG
>JASICF010000552.1 GCA_030044775.1 Candidatus Sulfotelmatobacter sp.
AACTGGTGAAGCCGGAGAAGATGACGAGGCCGTAAAACTTCGGTTCACGCGAGATCCCTCGCGCCGCTAGTGAAAACACGGCACTCGGGAAGACGCGCTTACGCGACTTCCTCTTCAATCAACTGTTTGGCTTCCGGGGTTTTCTTCTTCGCCGTCGTAATCACCAGCACACTCATCAGCACCAGCAGCGTCCCCGCGACTGTGCGGCCGCCCAGGGGTTCGCCGCCGAAGAAATATCCGAGCAGCACCGCAATCACCGGATTCACATACGCGTAGGTCCCAACTTTCGTTGGCGATTCGTGGTGGATGAGCCAGATGTAGGCGGTGTAGGCGATGATCGATCCAGCGAAGATGAGATAGGCGAGCGCCATCCAAACGCGCGGTGAAATGTCGCGAAAGGAAAAGCCTCTGAAATCCCCGAACGCAGCCGCTGTCAAGGTGAGCATGATGCCTCCGGCGAGCATTTGCGCGCTGGCGCTCATGACTTTGGACTCGGGCAGTGGCAACTTGCGGGTAAGAATTGCGCCCATCGCCCACGCCATCGCGGAGATTACCAACGCGCCCGCGCCGAGCGTATCGATCGGCGCCTGCCCGAAGCCGACGGAAGGATTCACAAGGACGACTACTCCTGCCATGCCGACGACCATGGCGAGCACCAGGCGCAGCGTGAGTTTCTGCGTGCGCAGGAAAATGATTTCCGAAAGCGACATGAACACCGGGATCGTCGCAAGCATGACCGCTGTAATCCCGGATGGCACGCGGCGTTCAGCCCAGAAGACGAAGCCGTAGTCGATCACAAAAATCACAAATCCGACCAGAATCGCCGAGGCCCATTCGCGGCGTCTGGGTCCAGGAGTGCCTCGTAGCCGGACCCAGCCGTAGAGCAGAATTCCCGCAGTGAGGAAGCGCATGGCGGCAAACAGAATCGGAGGGATGACGCGCACTCCGATGCGAATCGCGAGAAAAGTTGATCCCCATACGAAATAAATGATGGCGAAAGCCAGCAGGGTTTGCCATCGGGGTGGTCGGGTGGTCGGGTGCATTTGCAAGATCCAAACGGGCCGGCATATGGACTCCCGTTGACGCTTAGATCGCCCGCAACGCAAATCGGACGCAATTTTGCTGAGAGTGTGCCACGGTGATGGATGAGACCCCGGCCGTGGAGAAAACGCCGGGCCTTCGGGAAGCGCCGACCGCCTGGCGATTTACTTCTTCACCAGGCTGGTATGGCTGGCGACGCACTGCCAGCGGCCGTCGGCGAAGACCCAGGTATCGGTGAAGCGCCCGACGTGCTCATAGGGTTTGCCCAGATATGTGCCCTTCGTGCGGTAGGTACCGGTGACCACGGCCGAGTCGCCGTACATACTGACTTTCGTATCTTGAATGGTGAGGCTGGCCAGGTTGAACTGCGGGTCCCTAATGCCGGCCAGGAATGTAGCCCGATCACTGACCTCGCCGTCGTATTCCGTATTGACGAAGTTGGCCCCGAGCATCGCGTCCAGAGCTCGCGCATCGCGATTCACCTGGGCTTCGTTCCACAGGCGTTCCATGAAGAGGAGCTTGGTGGGTTGTGAATCGTCCCTTGGTGCCTGCCCGAGCGCAGGAAGAGCGAGAAGTACACAACAGAGCGTCGTTCGCAACATGGTTTGCTTTATCCGCGCCATCCCCACGTGGAGCGAATGCTGCGAAAACATAGCAACTATAGACCGCGAAAGCCACGGGAATTGCTCGCTCGCGATTACGGAGGTCACCGGAAAGTACCGAATCGGGAGCGAGATTCTCTCTCAGCGCCACTTTCCCGCGGCAATTCTGTGCAAGTGAGGTCAGTTTAGAAAGCCCAGCGTAGCAGAGCGGCGCCCACCGTGAATCCAGCCCCCACTGAAGCCATCAGCACGAGACTGCCTTTTTTCAGCTTCCCTTCTTTAATCGCGGTATCCATTGCTAATGGAATCGTGCCGGCCGTTGTGTTTCCAAACCGGTCAATGTTAACGACAACGCTTTCGGGACGAAGGCCCAAGCGTTCCGCTGTCGCGTTGATGATACGGAGATTGGCCTGATGCGGAATGAAGGCATCGATGTCGGAGCCTTTCAGCCCGTTGCGTTCGAGCAGATTCAAACAGGCTTCCGTCTGCTTGCGAACGGCAAACTTGAAGACCTGTTGGCCATCCTGATGAACGTAATGCATTTTTTGATCGACGGTTTCACGGGTTGAGGGATTTAGGCTGCCGCCGCCGGGCATGTAGAGGGAACATCCGCCCGAGCCGTCGATTTCGTGAATGAAATCGATTAAGCCAAGCGAATTGTCTTCCGAAGGCTCTAGAATCACGGCGCCCGCGCCGTCGCCGAAGATTACGCAAGTCGCGCGGTCAGTGTAGTCGATGATAGAGGACATGACGTCCGCCCCAATTACCAGAACGCGCTTATGCGCTCCGGTTGCGATGAATTGCGCCCCCGTTTGCACCGCATAAACAAAAGCCGAGCAGGCGGCAGACAGATCAAATCCCCAAATTCCCCGAGCGCCGAGTTTGTGCTGCACCACGCAGGCGGTCGAGGGAAAAAACATATCGGGCGTAACGGTGCCCACGATAATGGCATCGACCTCATTGGGGCCAATGCCACGCTGAGCCAGCGCTTTTCTCGCGGCCTGGACGGCGAGATCGCTGGTGGCCGTACCCCTATCGACGATGTGCCGTTCACGGATGCCGACGCGAGCGAGAATCCATTCGTCACTTGTGTCGACCATCTTTTCGAGATCAGCGTTAGTGAGCAGACGCGGAGGAACGTAAGTGCCGAGCGCGCTGATCTTTACACGCTTATTCGCATGAGCAGGGTTAGGGGATTCGTTCAATGCAAGCTCCTGAAACGGAACCAGTATTGTGAACGATTGAGGCGTGATTGTCTAACCGGTTTCTATGTTCGCTTCACCGAGTTCGGC
>JASICF010000071.1 GCA_030044775.1 Candidatus Sulfotelmatobacter sp.
GCCTTTCCTCAACATTCTTTCCGACCGCAGGGTCGCCCAGACCTTGAGGCTGATGGGGCGCACATCCACGGACCGCATCACGCGCGAAGTGGCGGCGGAGTTGTGCCTCAGAACTGGAAGCAAGGCATTCATTCTGGGATCGATTTCCAACCTCGGCGGGCAATATGTGATTGGAATCGACGCCATTGGTTGCAGCACGGGCGACACGCTCGCCAAAGAGCAGGAACAGGCTGCAAGCAAGCAGGAGGTATTGAAAGCTTTGAACGGAGCTACCGTGAAGCTAAGGACTGAACTCGGCGAATCGCTGGCTTCGGTGCAAAAGTTCGACGTCCCTGTAGAAGCGACAACGCCGTCGCTGGAGGCGCTCAAAGCCTTCAGCCTTGGAGTCACGACATTCCGCGCCAAAGGCAACGCGGAGGCGATTCCTTTCTACAAACGGGCCATTGAACTCGACCCCAATTTTGCTGTCGCCTACGCCAGCCTGGGCGTGGTCTACCACAATCTTGGACAGGCGAGCCTGGCCGCTGAAAGCTTGAAAAAAGCTTACGATTTGCGCGATCGGGTGAGCGAGCGGGAAAAATACCGCATTACCTCCATGTACTATCAATTGGGTACTGGGGAAATCGAACAAGCGACGCAGGTTTACGAAATGTGGGCCAAGAGCTACCCGGAAGATCAGGTTCCGCCGGGGAACCTGGGTGTCACTTATGGAATTTTCGGACAGTATGACAAGGCTCTCCAGGAAGAACAAATAGCCCAACGTCTGGATCCAACCGCGATTGGTTATGCCAATCTGGCCTCGTTTTATCTCTGTAGTGGTCAAATGGATAAGGCCGAGGCAACGGTGCAGGAGGCCGAGAAGAATAACCTTGCAGGCGATCTGCTGCATTGGTTCATCTACCAGATGGCCTTCCTCAAGCACGACAGCGCAGAAATGGAGCGGCAAGTAGCTTGGGCTTCCGGTAAGCCGGGGATCGAGGATGCGTTGCTTTCTTTTCAGTCGGAGACCGAAGCCTATTATGGCCGGCTCACCCAGGCGCGGGATTACTCTCGTCGCGCTGTCGATGCTGCCGTTCGATCCGATGCAAAAGAGTCTGCCGCGATGTGGCAGGTCAACGAAGCTTTGAGAGAAGCTGAGTTCGGAAATATTGCCCAGGCCCGGCAGGATGTGGCCGCGGCCTTGAAGCTCTCCCCCGGACGCAATGTGAAGCTGCTCGCGGCTTTGACCCTGGCTCGCTCCGGCGAAACCGCCCAGGCCAAAGCTCTCGCCGACGAACTCGAGAAAAACTATCCCTCCGAGACGGTTCTCAAAGTTTATTGGCTGCCCACCGTCCGCGCAGCTCTGGATCTCGATGCCAATAATACGACGCAGGCTCTCGAACGCCTGGAAGCGCCGGCCCCCTATGAGTTGGGTGAGCCGGAGCAATTTCAACTGGGAACGATGTACCCCGCTTACATCCGCGGCTTGGCGTACCTGGCGGCTCACAATGGAACGGCTGCTGCAGCCCAGTTCCAGCGAATCCTTGACCATCCGGGCATCACCATCAATTTTCCAACCGGGGTACTGGCCCACCTGCAACTTGGTCGCGCCTATGCCATGACTGGTGACGGCGTAAAAGCCAAGGCCGCGTATCAGGACTTCTTAAATCTTTGGCAGGATGCCGATCCCGACGTTCCTGTGCTGAAAGAAGCCAAATCCAATTACGCGACGATGCGGTAGCCATCTGCCCATACGACAAAACTTAGGGAAACGTGGGGGCAGTAAACAATGATCGCCAGGATTTTTCCAAGATATTTTAGAGTGGAAGTCGTTTTTCGAACTCGCAGACCCTAAACTCTCTACATCCACCCGCGGGTCTCGAGAATCTCTTCCCGATCCTGTGTGTAAGAGGGTGAGTGCCCGCCAGCCTGTGCCTTCCAATCGTTCGGTTCGCGATGCCCGGGTCAGGCGATTATCTTCGGCTTAACAGAACGTTGATCATAGTGGGTCATTGTCCTCGCCGTTCATCCCGAGGTTGCTGCCTTTGCGGACTTCTGCTGGATCACTCGATTGACCTCTGCAATGAGTTGCTGATGCCACGAGCTGCCCTTTTGAAATAGCGCCTGCGTCTGGTGGCTGAGGAGGGAAATTTCCTGCGCGTTGAGAGTCTTAGCCGTCACGACGAAGATCGGTAAGTCATTGTGCTTATTCTGCTGCCGAATATGACGGATGACGTCGAAGCCGTCCATCCCGGGCATCAACAGATCAATCACCACTCCCCGAACAACGGTGGACGACAGCATTTCCAGCGCCTTCGCGCCGCTCTCGACGCAATGAGCGTCATATCCCTCCGCATTCAGAGTCTCGGCCATGAGATCGAGTGTGCCCCTGTCATCATCCACAACCAGGAGTAAGGGGCGTACGTTTCTTTCAGGGCGAACATGCTTGCGAATGCACTCGAGCAGTACTTGCCTGCCGATTGGCTTGACGAGATACTCATTCGCGCCCACGGCGAAGCCTACTTCGCGCTGATCCACAACCGATAGGATGATCACGGGAACATTGGCGGTCACCGACGATTTTCTCAAAGCGACCATGGTCTCGAGCCCGTTGCCTTTTGCCATCAGGACATCGAGAGTGATGGCGTCGGGGCGTAGATCATGGGCCTTTTGCAAGGCTTCAACCCCCGACTCGGCCATTGCCACGCGATACTCCGATCCCAAGTAACTGGCTAGAAGCTCGCGGGCCGGCAACTCATCGTCCACAATCAAGACCAGAGGTTTATGGTCGTCCGGCCCGCCCGTCAGAGGGACTGGAACGGCCGGCGCCAACCCTTCGTCGATCGGCTTGCGAACCACTTCCGACCCACTCGGGAGAGTAAAAGTGAAGCAGCTGCCTTTGCCCACTTCACTTTGCAGCGAAATCTCGCCCCCCTGCTGTTCCACCAAACGCTTGGTGATTGCCAGTCCCAGCCCGGTGCCTTCCTGCATCTGGCCGGCATTTTCGGCTTGCCGGAACTCCTCAAATACGATCCCCTGATCTTCTGGCCGAATGCCGACCCCGGTATCTGAAACCGAAATGCGAACAAGCTCGCCCTCCTGCCGACAGTCGATGGTGACTTGCCCATGTTTGGGCGTAAACTTCACCGCGTTGCTGAGAAGGTTGTAGAGAATCTGCTTGAATCGCACGCGGTCGGCGTAAATTGACATATCGCTCTCGAGATTCTGTTCGACATTGATGGTCTTGGCCATGGCCAGCGGACGTACAGTAGACAGAACTTCGGGTAGAGCGTCTTTGATCTGGAAATTTTCCGGATGAATCTCGATCTGGCCGGCCTCAATCTTCGAAAGATCGAGGATGTCATTGATCAATTGCAACAGGTGTTGAGCGCCGTTTCGCACATGGCCGACAAACCGGCCCTGCTTGTCGGTGAGCGGACCCACGGTCTGTTCGGCGAGAAGATCGGAGAATCCGATGATGGCATTCAACGGGGTCCGGAGTTCATGGCTCATGTTGGCTAGAAACTGGCTCTTCAACTTGGTGGCGCGTTCTACCTCCCGGTTCTTGAGCTCCAACTCCTTGTTGGTGGCGGCCAGTTGCGTTGTGCGCTCCAGAACTCGCGCTTCCAGTTCATCATGCCCTTTCTGGAGCGCCGCATCCCGCTGCTGGATTTGAGCCAGCATTTCGTTGAATGCTTCGATCAAAGTCGAAACTTCGTCCCGGCTTCCGGTCGGTACAGCGCGGATCGAGTAATTTTTCTCTTGCGACACAGCTCGGGCAATCTCGGCTAGCCCGACGACGGGCTGGGAGATGACTCGTTGCGAAATCCGGGAGACTAATAGAGCGAAAACGAGAGACAGCAGCATCACCACAATGGAGATGAAGGCGTAGCTCTTAAGACGATCGTGAATGATAATGCGCAGGTCCGAACGGATGTAAACGAAACCCGTCAGCCGTTGCTGAAAAACAATAGAATGCAGCACGGCAATCTGCTGGCCGTCAAACCACTGGGACTGAGTCTGGTTCGCGGGAAGAGCCGGCAAGGGAAGCGCTTCTTCCTGGCGATCGCGCCAGTAACTCGCGAAAGGCTGGCCAACCGGCGTGTAGACCGCCCCATACACGACGTTCGGAGATGCCTTAAGGGCCAACAGCGTGTTCTCCGCCGACCGTGCGTCATTAAACACAAGCGCAGAAACTGTGTTGGAGCCGACAATGTCTGCCTCGGTTGAGAGATTACGGGCTATACCCATGCGAAAGCTGTAGAGGTCGTAGGCGAAAAATGCGATGCAGGCGAGCATCAACGCGGCGCCACTCACAAGCATATTCATCGACGTGAGTTTCCGCGAAATCGAGTGATGTCGAAGACTAAGCATTCTGTTTCAATCTCTCCTCGCAGCGCTCCCTCGGACCGTCGTCGCCACCTTGAGAAGGTCTGAGCTGAGACTCAAGCCGGCTTGCTGCGCAGCGTCGAGGTTCACCTCGAACCGGACACGGCTCTCTTCCGTGACGAACTCGATCATGCCGCCATGCCGGGAAAACTCCGGTATGTCGCTGACCGTCAACACGGCTTCCTTATCGAGAGCCTCGATCGTCTTTTTTAGCCGGGCCGCCTCCGTGGAGCCAAGAAAGAGAATGCGGCAATGCCCGGACTCGCCAGGTGTTGTGATCCGCTTGGCGGTGACGTGTTTCCCGCCGATCATGGCCCCGGCGAGCGCGGTATCGAGCGCCGGACCAAAAGGATCCTGGCCAAGAACGCAAACGGTAAAATCGGCGTCTTTGTCTGAAGCGCCGGCTGGCCATTGAACAAACTTGCCAAAGTTGTAGAGGTAGATTGCCTTTACCTGATAATCAGTGGGTTTTTGTTGCCCATGCGCGGAAACGGCGAAGACAGTGAAGGGAACGAAGAGCGCGAATGCATGAACACACAGCGAGCGTCGAGCGCAGAACCAGAGTCTTCTCGCGCGCAGCATGGTTGATTCGGATCCGGTCATTGATGCCAATTCGGTTTACCAGCACACTTCGTCTCTGAGGGGGAGTTCTTTTATTCCAATCGAGGTGATCTCCCTGAGTTCACCATGCGGGGAACTCATTTTTCGTTACTTCGCCATACCAGGTTCGCGTAGACACTCCGCTTCACTTCAACCGGCCCGCCGGGGTCGCCTCCGAATTGCGCGAAATGTGGCTGTAACAAGTTGCGGCCGTTTACGGAGAATTCCATCTGCTTGGTAATATGCCAGCCCACTCTGGCGTCCATCGTCTGGTAGCTTGCGACCGTTTGCGCAGGCAAGGCGCCGACGTAGCGGTAGGTCTGATCGAATTCCAACCTTCGTGGGAGGTTCACCAGGGACTGAATGACGAACTGATTGCGCGGACTGGATCCTTCATAGCCGGCAACACTCGTTGGATCGTTGCTTGTTGCCTTATTTTCCAGTTCCATCTCCAGATGCGAGAAACCGGGTCTGAACTGCCACCAACTCACTGGTTTCCAATCGGGCATGATTTCGAAGCCTTTGGTGTTGCCGTGGATTCCGTTGCTCGTCAGCAACGGAAGTACGGCGTGCGCTGGTGCGGGCGAAGCCTCAAGAAAAGGAGCCTCCACCTGGAAACTGTACAGATCGTTGTAATCGTTAAAGAACGCGGCGAGATCGATATAGAAGTGTGACTTTATCAACGTACGGTAGCCGGCTTCATAAGCGACCAATTCCTCGGAGTGAAACTGATGGTTGCCGTAGACGCGCAAATAAATTGGCAGTCCTGACTCGATTCCTCCGAAGTCCGTAAGCTGGATATCTTCATCGATCCGCGACGGAGTTCTCACCGCGCGTGTCACCGCGCCCCAGAAAGACTGCTGCGGCGTAGGCGTCCACAACAATCTCCCGCTGGGTTGCACTTCGAAGCCGGTGTAGTTATTGTGTTCCAGCTTCGATCCGAACGTGAAAGAAAGCCGATGGTTGAACAGCGGAATCGTGTCTTGTGCAAAACCGCTATAAACCTCGTCGGTCAGCTTGTAGGGAAGAAATGCAATGGTAGGGACGGTCTGTATGTCGTTTGCCGGGCTAATACGGATTCCGAGTCCCCAGAGGAAATCCTGCTGACGCGGAAGCGTCAGATGGTGAAGGAAATCGACGTCGAACGTGTCGCGTGTCTCGCCGAATTCCGGCTCGAAATGGTTCGTGCGGTCAAAGTACGCCTGAATCTGGAGGTCGGATCCCGCGTTCAGAGTCCGCTTCCAGCGGGCGAGCAGGTTTCCACCCGTGAACTGGCCGTTGCCGTAGACGTAAACCTGCGACGGGGTCGAGTACAGCGCGTACTGGCTCGCCTCGCCTGCGATCTCGCGATAGATGTCGCCCTGGACGGTGAACGCATCGCGAGCGCCTTCTTCCCAATCGGTGCGAAACCCGGCTTGTCCCATTCTCCAGTCGTCAAAGTTAGGTCCTTCTGGATGAAAATCCGGACCGCGAGTGAACCCCATCCCGTATACGCGATAGTTCAAACCACGGTCGCTGCCGCCCCCGTAGCGAACGGTCCCCAATCCCTGGTCGACGTCGCCGCCGCCGGTTGAAACAAGCGTGCCGTGCGTATTTCGGGCATTCTTGGTGATGATGTTGATGATGCCATCGACCGCATTCGCTCCCCAGATCGTGCCACCGGGACCGCGAATGACCTCAATCCGCTCGATGTCTTCGATGGGCGTGTTCTGAACCTGCCAATAAACACCGGCGAACAGCGGGGTATAGACGCTGCGCCCGTCGATCAAAACCAACAGTTTGCTGGCCAGTATCGCACCAAACCCACGAATGGATACCGACCAGTGATCCGAGTCCACCTGCGCCACCTCGACTCCAGGGACCAACCGCAGAGCTTCCGGAATGCTGGTTGCGCCGGAACGACGAATGTCCTCCTGCGTCAGGACGAATACCGCCGCTGGAGTCTTCCACACCTCTTCCGGTTCTTTGGAAACGGTTGTGACCTCGACATTGCCGAGATCTGCGAGGCTCATCTGGCGAAGAGTCTCGGCTTCGCCTTCATTGCTTGCTGGCTCGGCCATGCTGTCACTGATTAATGCGACAAGTAAAAGTGCAATAACCAAGAGCTGCCGGATGAACACAATGGTTCTACTGACTGACTGACAGGATTGATATCGCATGTACCCACACCCTACGGTTGCGTTTAGTTAACAATTACAACGATAAGTAATGGAATGCTAATTACCGAAGTTATCGGGGAATAACTGATGGATAGCAATGGAGTAGGGATGACCTAAGCGGAAGGTGAGATCGTGTAGGTCAGCACTAACGTCGATTGAACGGCAAGTTTCTCGGCGCACACTGCAAAAATGTCAGCGATTCAACTGACAAGCCCGCGTTGCGCCGCCCTCAGAACATGACTTTCAGGGCCAACTGGCACTGGCGTGCGCCGGGCAGCGCCGTATACGTTATCACTCCAAGGCTGGGATCGCCGGCATTAGTGTCGGGCGTGCCGAAGACTGGGTGATTGAACGCGTTTTCCGCCTCAAGGCGCATTTCCAACCGAATTCCTTCATGCACATTCGATAGTAAGAACTGCTTGGCAATCGAGAGATCGTTGTTGAAGAAAAACGGTGTTCGGACGACACCCGTGGTGCGGGGAGCATTCCCGAGAGTAAATGGAGCCGGGGTCTGAATTGAATCTGGATTCGCAAAATAGTTGTTCACCCAGTAGGTGTCTGGGCCGTGACTGCGCTTTGGTTCGCCAACAAAGTTGGGGCGCTGCGGCCCGTACGTGGGCAGGGGTGTTCCACCGTTTAGAACAAAGAACTGCAATGGACGGCCGGAGTGAATATCCCAGATGCCGTTGGTTTTCCAGCCACCGATGATGGCATCGAGAAATCGCGGCATGTCGTTTCCCAGAGCCTTGCCGCGGCCGATGGGCAGATCGTAACTGTAGCTGAACTTCACCATGTAAGGTACGTCGAACGTCGACAGACTTCGCTCCGATGCCGGGTCGTTCGGATTCTGCAGGGCCCACCCAGCCTCGGCTCCATAATTTGCTAACCATGCGACGTTGGTGTCGTACATCGAGGAGTCGTCGATCGACTTCGACCACGTGAAACTGGCTACAAGCTCCAGGCCGTTGCTGTACTTCTTTTCCGCCGTGACTTGCAGAGCGTTGTAGGTCGAGTTCGCGATCGGCGGTTCATCGGTGGTGACGCTGCTAAACTCCGGGAACGGCATCTGCAACTGAAATTCCTGGATCGTGGGACTGGAAAGCGTGCTGTTCAAATTGGAAATGGGGCCACCATTTTGCGAGGAGAAAGGATTGGTGACGTAGGTTTCATATTCATTCAGCAACTTGGGATTAGTCTCCATCGCGGGCCCGAGGATATCGCGATTGTTGTCACCGGCAAAGTAAAGGTGCGTTCCTTTCTTTCCTACATAGGTCGCACCGAGGACCACATTCCAGGGTATCTGGCGCTCAAGGCCAAAGGTCCAGCTTTGCTCGTATGGCGTTAGCGCCGCAGCATGGGTGCGGAGCGGGCCAATCGCGCCGAGGCCCACGTCATTGAGCTCGCCGAGCGAAGCCCCGGGCGGCTGAATCAGGCCGTTGGGAAAGGGATTGCTCAAGTGTAGCCAGGGCGAGTTATTTTGATTTAAGTATGTGGTAATCGCGCTGGTGTATTCGTTAAAGCCCTGCGAACCGTAACTCAGCAAGCCATTCGCGCCGGAACGAGTCTGGCTGTAGAAGATGCCGTAACCGCCGCGCAGCACCATTTTTGGAGCGAGCTGATACGCAAGTCCGAAACGTGGCTGAACGTCGGTCCAGTCGGTTAGCCAGTCGGAGCGAACGCTGGGACTGTTAAAAAACTCCGCTCCGTGCAGGGTGAGAGTTGTCGGTCCATTGAACTGATCGTCGTAGGAAATCTTGCCGCCGTTCAGCGGGTTGATCACATCCGGATTCCACCAGTTCATGCGATTAAAGCGCTCGGTCCGGGGCAGCGAAACGTCGTAGCGCAGTCCCAGGTTCAGCGTCAGCTTGCTGGTGGTTTTCCAGTTGTCCTGAACGAATGCAGCGTACTGGTAGTTTTC
>JASICF010000553.1 GCA_030044775.1 Candidatus Sulfotelmatobacter sp.
ACGTCGCCCCGCATCACCTTTGCCTTAAGAATTCTCTTCTAGAAGCTGAACTTCGCTGCAACTTGCATCAGCCGCGGAGACGCCGCGCTCACCACCTGGCCAAACTGAGGATCGTTGTTCACCTCGCCATTCACGGCTGCCGCGCCGTAGAACTGTGCATGATTGAACAAATTGAATGCCTCCGCCCGCACCTCCAGCGATTTCGACTCGGTGATGTGCACCGATTTCGTTAGCGTTACATCGAAGTTGTCGATTCCCGGTCCATAAAAAAAACGCCGAGGAACATTCCCTAACTGACCTAACGTTTCGGTGCTGAAGGCCGCTGGGTTAAATTCCGGCCTCCCGTTTCTTGGGTTCGTATTTATCTCGAGCGGCGATCCGCGATACTGCGGCGTATCCAGCAAATAATTGTTAATGCCGTTGCCGAGCGTTCCGAGCAATGAATTATCGGAGTCGTCACAGAGGGTGACGGGAAACCCGGTGCTGAAGCGCACCGTGCCCGCCAGGCTCCATCCTTCGGTCAGCCGGTCGGAGCGCTTGAACAGCAAATCAAACGGCAGATTCGCGTGGTAGCTGGCGACGAAATTATGCCGCATATCCCACGCCGAAATTGCCCGGGTAGCCTGAAGGTCAAGCGGGTTCAATTGTTCGCCCAGATTCGATCCCAGATCGATCGACTTGCTGTAGGTGTATGCCAGCAGAAAATCCGATTTTTGGCCGACATACCGCAGATTCGCCTCCAGCGCGTTGTAATCGGAGTTGGCGATCGTTTTCTGCGCCGTGACTTCTCCATAGTTGGGGCCGAGACCCACGCGGGTTCCTTCGTAGACGCGTCCGCTGCTGCTGGTGATGCGCGCACCTTCGCTAAATGGGCCGCAAGTCGGACTTCCCGGCGCAACCTCGTCTGGCTGGGTCAGAGCGAGACACAAAGCCTGATTGCCGGGGTTTGTCGAAACGACTCCGAGGATGTGATGTCCCTGGTTGCCCACATAGCTTGTAGTCAGCAGCATCTTCGCGGTGAGCTGCCGCTCAAAGGAGAACATGTAGTTCTCCGTGTACGGCGTCGTATTGCGGTAATAGAAATACGGATCGCCTTCGATTGGGATCACACTTCGCCAGTTGAACGCCGTGTCGGGATTTTGAGGAGAAACATTGCGAGGAGGAAACGCCAGAGGAAAGGGATTTGTATTTTGTCCGCCGTTTGCCGCGCTGATGAAAGGCGTTGCTAAAAGCGGAGGCTGCGGAGTGAGATACGTGTATCCGAATGGAGGAACTGCGTACATGATCCCGGCCGAAAGTCCGGGAAACGCGGTGTAAAACATTCCGTAGCTCGCCCGAATACTGCTCTTGCCTCCGTCTCCAAAAACTGTCTTCAGAACTGCGTTATCGAATTTCGGAGCGTACGCAACGCCGATTCGTGGGGCGAAGTTATCCGCCCTAGCCGGCGAAATCGTGCTCGGAATTCCCGGATCACCGGGAACTACCAAGCCTTCCGGCGCATTTGGATAAAGGGCTGATTGCCTGCCGGGAATGATGGTTTGCACTTCGTTGTATTTCTCCCAGAAGGGCATAATGTAGTCCCAGCGCAGTCCGAAGTTGAGCGTCAGATCCGGACGCGCCCGCCAGCTATCCTGCGCGAATAGGCCTTCGTAGCGGTTGCGCAAGTAAAATGGTTCGCCCGAAGACTGCGTGAAGTTGCTTGGCACTCCGATTAAGAAGTCGGCAAATGCTGAGCCGGTCTCGGTGCCATCGATGTTGAAGGTGCCATTGAAGGTTCCGTTCGGATGTTCATTTACCTGATCGAGATGAAACTGTGCCCCGAACTTGAGTGTGTGCTGGCCGAACACTTTTGAAAACGTGTCACTAACATAAAAAGTGTTGTTAATTTGGGTCTCATTGGTGACCGGAACGCCCATTGTGAAGGCGGGAAATACTATGTTTTCCACACCTTGAAACTGCGGCGCCTGAACCGTAAATCCTGGAGCGCCAGAAGGAGAAACGAATCCTTGTGCTGCGAGGCTCACCCCCAAGCCGCCTTTCGGCTGTCCGATCACATTGGCGTAGCGAAGATATCCCAAATGGAACTCATTCAGCGAGCCGATCCCAAAGATCTTAGTATCCCCAAGGCTGGCAAGTTGTGCTTTGCCGAAATTGAGTGCGTCGAAGCCCGGTACGGTGGCTCCCCCTTGCTGGCCGGGATAAGGATTGTCGAGCCGGTAATCGTCGAAAAAGTAGTAACCCGAAAGTTGCCCGGCTTGCGTGCCGGCATCGATGCGCCCGGAAACCTTATCGTCGCGCACGGTTTCAGCGTAAGCGGAGGTAGAGAACTGATCCGGGGCGGCATTAGGTGTTGGAATGTATTGCAACAGGGCAAGAGCCGGTGCTGACCACGCGCTTTGAGGAATCCTTGCGTGCGGAAACACGCACGTCGAACTCGTGCAGCCTGAGGAGTAGTAGGGTTCTCCGGCGGAAACCCTGTAGCCAAGTTCTTGAGACAGCAGGTTAGCAAGATAGCTTCCGCTCACTGCGCCGGTGAGTGTGCCTGCGAGATCGGAAAGATTGCCCGAGCGGTCTTGCAACGATGGCACCGAGATCAACCCGGTTTCGATCCCTTCGTTCGTTCGCGATCCTTGATAATCGGTAAAAAAATAAACCTTCTGACGCTGGATCGGCCCGCCTAGCGTGCCGCCAAATTGATTCTGCTGAAATACCGGGCGGGTAGAGTCGAAATAACCCCGGGCATCGAGGTCGGTATTGCGCAAGAATTCGAATGCGCTCCCGTGCAACGAATCGCTTCCCGACTTCGTGACAACTGTTACCATTCCCCCGTTGTAGTTCCCATACTCGGGATCGAAATTGCTGGTCAGAACCTGGAACCCATCAATCGAGTCGAGATTCGCAACGATCGAAGTTCCACCATTCATGTGCTCCTGCACATCGATTCCATCTACAAAGAATCCGTTCGACGACTCTCTTTGTCCACTGATCGACAAGTTTCCGGGGTTTAGGTCCCCCGATGGCAAAAGGCCACCGGTCACTCCCGCCATGATTACGGAATTGGCGAGCAGCGTAGACGTGGGCGCTACGCCGGGCTGAATCGGCAGCAGATCGGTGTAGCTGCGCCCGTTGAGCGGCAGGGCCGTCATTTGCGAGGCGCTCATCAGTTCGCCCAGGTGAGTAGCAACGGTATCGACCTGAATTTGCAGAGCTGTATTGTTTCCCTCGACGTTGATCGCTTGCGAGACTTCGGCTAAAGCCAGAACCGCGTCAAGGGTCATCGCTGAATCGATATCCATGCTGACGCCGGTTTTGCTTTCACTCTTGAACCCGGCCGCCTCAACCGTTAAATCGTATCGGCCGACGGAAACTGCAGGAAAGGTATAGAGCCCTTCGCCGTTAGAAATCGCAATGTATTCCGATCGAACCGATTGGTTGATCAGAGTAACCTTCGCCCCCGGAATCACCGCTCCGCTTGGGTCTTTGATAGTCCCTGA
>JASICF010000554.1 GCA_030044775.1 Candidatus Sulfotelmatobacter sp.
AAGGAGCACGAAGAGCGCTACCTGCGCTTCAAGGCAGACGAATCTTCGCAGGCGATTACTGGCCCTTATCGCGAACTGCATCCCGAAGATAATAACGAGCGCCAGGCGATCCATGAACATGTGTCGGTGCCGCTGGCCGCGTTGAACGCAAGGTCTGCAAAAGCCATCACCGGAGTCGCTATGGCGGCGGGAGGTTCGGGCCGTTGATCAGAAAGAAATTATTTACTGCGGCGTCACTGAGACCAAGAGTAAGCCGCTCTTTTCTCGTGGCACTTCTCTGCGTGTCGGTGTCGCTCGTGTCAACCGCCTTATCTCAGGTACAGCAGATTCATTTTGTCGATATCACGGCAAAAGCCGGAATAAAGTTCACGCACAATAACGGCGCATTCGGGAAGAAGTGGCTGCCCGAAACCATGGGTCCGGGCTGCGCTTTCATTGATTACGATAATGACGGCTATCCCGACGTTCTTCTGATCAACGGCGAAGACTTTCCCGGTCATCGTCATCTGGGAGCGACTACTCCCAAGCTCTACCACAACAACGGCAACGGAACTTTTACTGACGTGACCGAGAAGGCGGGGCTTGCTATTCCGATGTACGGGTTCGGTGTTGCGATCGGCGATTACGACAACGACGGCTACGACGACATTTTCATTTCCGCGTTGGGGCAAAGCCATCTCTTTCACAACAACGGAAACGGCACATTTACCGATGTGACGAAACAAGCAGGCATGTGGGGGCCGAGCGAGTTTTCGACCAGCGCTGCCTGGATGGATTATGACCGTGACGGCAAACTCGATCTCGTGGTCGCGAACTATGTGCAATGGAGCGAGCAAACTGATCTTTTCTGCACGCTTGATGGCACGCACAAATCGTATTGCACGCCGGAATCGTACAAGGGAACGTCGTTGCGTTTGTGGCATAACCTTGGCAATGGGAAATTCGAGGACGCTACAAAAAAAGCGGGGCTAGGCGATCCGACCTCGAAGAGCCTGGGCATCGCCATTCTCGATGCCAACGGTGACGGCTGGCCCGACATTCTGATCGCCAACGACACGCAGCCGAACAAACTCTACGTAAATAAGAAGGATGGGACGTTCGAGGAACGCGGAGTTCCAGCAGGCATTGGATTCAGCGAGGATGGAGTGGCGCGCGCGGGTATGGGCGTAGACGCTGCCGATTACGACCGCAGCGGACATCCGAGCGTGATCATCACCAATTTTGCCAACCAGATGCTGTCGCTTTATCACAACGAAGGGAACGGGTTGTTCGTCGACGAAGCTCCGCAGTCTGAAGTTGGGCGGGCGACGCTGGTCACGCTGGGGTTCGGATGTTTTTTCTTTGATTATGACAATGACGGGTGGCCGGACATTTTTGTCGCCGATGGCCACATTGAGGATGCGATTGAAAAGGTGCAGAAGCGCGTGAGTTATGCCGAGCCGCCGCACCTGTTTCGCAATCTCGGCGAAGGAAAGTTCGAAGAGGTAACCGCTCAAACGGGAAAAGCTTTTGCTGCGCCAAAAGTAGCGCGGGGAGCGGCTTATGCAGATATCGACAACGACGGTTTTCTCGACATCCTCGAAACTACCAATGCCGGGCCGGCTTTTCTGTTTCATAACGAAGACGGAGCGAATCACAGCGTGCGGCTGAAGTTGGTCGGAACGAAATCGAATCGCGACGGGATCGGCGCCTTGGTGCGCGTAGTTTCGAACGGAGGCAAAGATACGCAATCGAAAATGTTGCGCTCGGGTTCAAGCTATTTATCGCAGAGCGAACTCGTCCTAACATTCGGACTCGGCCAGCAGGAAAAAGCCGACAGCATCGAGGTTCAATGGCCGAGCGGGCAGGTCGACAATCTTCTCAACGTGCGGAGCGGCCAGACCATCACGGTTGAGGAAGGCAAAGGCACAGTTGGCGCGAGGCCCTACAAGCCCTCTCTGCTAAGGTCAAACTGAAAAGCGAGGGTGGCGGACAATCCAAGGAACGATTCCTGCCGCTGCTAACCGCTGCGTTCAGTGCGCGCTCTATGGTTAAATCGTTGGTCAGATGAGTCCCCGAATTTCAGTCGTCCTTGGCGGCATACTTCTTGCCGCATTTGGCATTTTTGCGACCGCGCCGCAAACAAAATCGAAAGCCGGCCCGATTGAGGCCGCGCGGCTCAATAATCTGGGTGCGGCGTGCATGAATCAGCAGCTTTTCGAGAAGGGATTGAAATGCTTTCAGCAGGCCGAGGCACTCGACCCCAAGCTGACGATCGCTCGACTGAATCAGGGAATTGCCTATCTGAATCTGCAAAAACTCGACGAAGCCAGCGCGGCGCTGAACGATGTGCTGAAACAGGATCCGAAAAATCCGCAGGCATGGTACAACCTCGGATTGCTGGCAAAGAACACCGGCGACGCTCAAACCGCAATCGACGATTTCAAGCGCGTCACTGAAATCGACGCAAGCGACGCCGATACATGGTATTTTCTGGGCGCATCGTATGTGCAAGCGCGGCTGTTCCCGCAGGCAATTGACGCATTTCTGCAGGCCCTAAAGCTCAATCCTCTCCACGCCTCGGCTGAATTTGGGCTGTCCCGCGCGTACCAGCAATCCGGCGAAATTGATCAGGCACGCGAAAATCTGAAGAAGTTCCAATACATTACGCAAAAGAAACTTGGTGCACCTATCAGCCTTGCTTACGGCGAGCAGGGACAATACTCGCGGGCAGTCGAATCTCCGCAATCAGTGCTGAAACCTCCGCCGCAGACTAAGGTGCGGTTTGTGGATGAGACAAAGGAGGCGGGGATTGCTTCGCTACCCAGGCCGGCCGGTTACCTCGTAAATGAAACGGGGATCGGACCTGGGGCATGTTTTCTCGACTACGACAACGACGGCAGAATAGATCTTTTCGTTGCGGACAATGGTTCTCAGGGCGGGATTGCACTTTACCGCAATCTCGGCGACGGGAAATTTGAGGATGCCACGACGAAAGCTGGCCTCGATCCAAACCTTCGCGCAACAGGATGCACGACGGGAGACTACGACAACGATGGATTCACAGACTTAGTTGTGACCCAGCCGGGGCGCGTTCTGCTGCTGCACAACGAACGAAATGGGACGTTCAAGGAGGTTGCTGAGACGGCGGGAATTACGCAGAACGCGATGGCGCCTCAAGCTGTGACTTTCGTAGATTACGATCATGATGGCGACTTGGATCTTTATGTCTCAGTCGAGGACGCGAAGCTGGTTTCGGAGAACGGCACCGCGCCTCGTGTTCCGACAACTCCAGGCCTGAACCGCATGTGGCGAAACAATGGAAATGGCACCTTCACCGACGATACCGAGGAGAAGGACCTTTCAGGCAATGGATACAGCGCCAATTCGATTGGCACCGACTACAACAACGATCGGGCAGTAGACTTAGTCGTCACCGGCGGGAAAAATTCGGGAGCAATAGGCGGTGTGGCAACTCACCCTCCGCTCATGTTCAAAAACCCTCGTGAAGGAAAGTTCCTGCAAAATGATTTGATTGCTCCTTTGACGCCAACGCGAGGCGTAACAGCCCTCGACTTCGATCATGACGGGTGGATGGATTTGGCATTCACTCACGAGGGAGCGCCTGCTCTTACCCTTTGGCGCAATAATCACGGTAAATCCTTCGAGCAGGTTAAACTTCCCGATACCAACTGGGCTCGCGCTTTCGGCGTAGCCGCTTTCGACTACGACAATGACGGCTGGGTCGATCTGGTTGCTGTCGGCGAGACAAAAGAAGGCAAAGGCGAGATCAAGCTCTTCCGCAATCTCGGCCCTGATGGCTTCAAAGATGTCACGGCCGACGTAGGCCTCGACAAAATTCATCTTGAACATCCGCGGGCAATCATCACCGGCGACTACGACAACGACGGCGCGGTCGATTTGCTGGTCACACAAAATCACGGCCCGGCGGTGCTTTTGAGAAATGAAGGCGGAAATCAAAATCACTGGCTGCGGCTCGCGCTCAAGGGAGTGGCCGATAACAAGTCGGCGATCGGAACGAAAGTCGAAGTGTTTTCGGGAGGCAATCGGCAGAAATTCGAGATTTATGGATCGAATGGTTACCTCGGACAAAATTCTCCCTATCTCACCGTTGGCCTCGGCGACGCGAAGCAAGCCGATGTGGTGCGTTTGTTATGGCCGACCGGCGTGCTGCAGGATGAAATCAATGTTGAGGGAGACAAGCAACAAGACATTACCGAGATCGATCGACGCGGGAGCTCGTGCCCAACTCTATTTGCATGGAATGGCAAGCGATATCAATTTGTCGCCGATATGCTGGGCGCCGGCGTAGTCGGCCACTGGGTTGGGCCCGGGCAAAGAGATATTCCTCGGCCAGTCGAGTGGATCAAGATAAATCGGGACACGATTCGAGCAAAGGAGTTTTTGTATTCCCACGTCTCGCAAAACCAGCGAGACATGGGGCACCCCGATTCGGGAATGCTCTGTCATCCTGAGCGGAGCGAAGGATCTGTGCAATTTGCGCGCGAGTGCATAGATTCTTCGCCGCAAGAAGCAGCGGCTCAGGATGACAAGCTGTCGAATGCGGGTGGCAAGCGGCCCAAGGCAGACGACCAACGGCCGGAAAAAACCCTCAGCTTCCGGTTTATGGAACCCCTCGAAGAAGCGGTTTATCTGGATCGGGTGCGATTGCTGGCGGTCGATCATCCGAAGGACGTCGACGTTTATCCGAATGAATATTTCGCTTCGAATCCTCCGTACCCGAAGTTCAGGGTTGTGGTGAGCGCCGCCAAAGATGAGCGGCCTCCTGCAGGAGCATGGGATGAGCATGGGCACGATGTTTTGCCAGATCTTCTCGCGCATCGCTATTTCGGCGATTTCGCCTTGACACAATTTCTGGGATTCGCGCAGCCGCACAGTCTGACGCTCGATCTGGGCGAGGCGTATCGCGGCGGGCCATTATGGCTTCTGATGCACGGCGAAGTGGAATATTTTTCGGCAAACAGCATGTACGCCGCTTCGCAAGCGGGAGTGCGCGCGATTTCTCCGTATGTAGAGGCTTTCGACGCCCACGGGCGCTGGCGGCGCGTGATCGACGATATGGGATTTCCGGCTGGCGGGCCGCGCACAATGACGGCAGACTTGTCAGGTAGGTTGCCAATGGGGACGCGGAGGATTCGCATTACGACAAACCTGCAGATTTATTGGGACAGCATTCTGATTGATCGAACGCAGCAATCTGTCTCGAGTGAGATTCCTCGCTCCGCTGGAGAAAGCACGGGGCTTCGGGATGACGCAGCCTTGCATGTGTCAGAAGTTTCTCTAGTCCGGGCCGACTTGGAATTCCACGGCTACCCTTACAAGATCGAAGGCGCGCCGCCCGGAAACGTGAACTACATCTACGAGAAAGCCAGCGCGACGGGACCCTACACGCGTCCGGCGGGAAATTACACGCGCTACGGAGATGTGTTGCCGTTGCTGACGAAACTCGACGATGAGTTGGCCGTATTCGGCTCAGGCGACGAAGTACAGCTCGATTTCGATCCGGGCAAGTTACCGGTGTTGCCGTCCGGTTGGGTGCGGGATTACTTCTTTGCGGCGTACGGCTACGAAAAAGATATGGATTTCTACGCGGCTGAAGGCAATTTCGTCGCGCCATTGCCATTCCTGACCATGAAGGATTATCCGTATGCGCCGAAGCAATCGTTTCCCCTCGACGATACTCATCTCAAGTATCTTCTCGAATACAATACACGGCACATGTCGGGAAATGAGCAGCGGGGATATGCGTTCGATTATCCGGACGTAGACAAATAATCCGGCCCGCGATAACCAATCGGGCCTACGGAAACGTTTTAGTGTTGACATGGCCGCCTTCCGCATAATCCAATAAGCGGACTCATGGAAACTTCTTCCGCGTCTGTCTCAACCGCTCCGCGGCTGCGCCGCACCCTTACCCTTTGGGACTTGATTCTTTACGGCGTGATCGTCATTCAGCCGGTTGCGCCCATGTCGGTATTCGGCGTGCTCAGCGATCGCGGGCATGGGCACGTGGTCACGGCGATTCTGATAGCCATGGTCGCGATGCTGTTTACCGGCATCAGCTACGGACGCATGGCGCGTGCGTATCCCAGCGCGGGTTCGGCATTTACCTATGTGGCGCAAGAGATCAACCCTGCCCTGGGATTTGTCACTGGCTGGAGCATGGTGATGGATTACATGCTCAACCCGCTGATTTGCACGGTGTGGTGCGCAGGGCAAGCGAATCAGTTTGCGCCGGGAGTTCCGTCGTGGATTTGGAAGATATTTTTTGCGGTGGTTTTCACGCTGTTGAACATTCGCGGGATCAAGACCTCGGCTCGCATCAACACCGTTATGGCGCTATTGATGGGCATGGTGGTGGTTGCAATCTTCGTGGCGGGGGCGCGGTACATCTTCGGCGCCCCGGCGGGAACCATCTCTTATCTCACGCCATTCTACGATCCGCACACTTTTAGTTGGGGCAACCTGTTTGGCTGCACGTCGATCGCGGTGCTTACTTATATCGGGTTTGACGGAATCTCTACGCTCTCGGAGGAGGCTGAGAACCCACGGCGCAATATACTTCTGGCAACCGTGCTCACCTGCCTGGTCATCGGCATCCTTTCCGCCGTCGAGGTCTACATCGCGCAACTAATCTGGCCGGCGCGCGAAGCATTTCCCGACATCAACACTGCTTACTCTTACGTCGCCGGGCGAGCTTGGCAACCGTTGTTCCCGATTGTTGGCTTCACTCTTCTTCTTGCCAACTTTGGCTCGGGGTTTGGAGCGCAAATTGGCGCCGCCCGCCTGCTCTTCGGAATGGGACGCAGCAACGCGCTGCCGAAATCTTTTTTTGGCGCGGTGGATCCCAAGAATCATGTGCCCCGCAACAGCGTGATCTTCGTTGGCGTAGTGGCGCTCCTCGGAGCATTTCTCCTGGAGATTGTGGCCGGCTTCAGAACTTATTCGCTGAGTGCAGGGTCCTTGACCTGGGAAACAACGAAGAAGATTTTGAACGGCGGCGAGGCGTACGGCCTGGGCGCAGAGATGTTGAACTTTGGAGCGCTGATCGCATTTATGGGCGTCAACGCGGCCGCCTTTCTTCGTTATTTCGTGCGCTCGGAGGAAAGGAAGATCGGCAACCTGATCCCTCCGGTCTTGGGTTTCGTGATTTGTCTTGGATTGTGGCTCAACCTAAGCAGACCGGCCATGATCGTCGGGTCGATCTGGATGGCGGCGGGAATTCTTTTTGGCGCCATCCGCACGAAAGGTTTCCGCAGCAATCTGATCGATTTCGAATTGCCGCCGGAGGAGTAGCGCTATTGAGTGATTGAGCGATTTTGTGATTCGGTAATTTGGTGATTGAGTAATTGAAAATCGGTCCTTTAGCTCGCGAAGCCAACATCACCCGATTGCTCAAAATTTCTCAATTACTCAATTTTCACTCCGCGTTCCAGCCGCTGACTTCCACTGCAGCTTTTTGCGTTCCGAGTTCCCTCGTGCGATAAGTGGCCGTCAGTTCCCGTTTTTCGCCCGGCAACAAGGAAATATAGTTGTCCTGCCAAAGAACCGGCAGAATTTCTTCTCCATGCATTCCTTTATTTACCTTTAACCGCACGAAAAACGCCAGACTCTTGCTGGGATTTTCAATGGTCACGTGCGTGATCGAATTCTCTGCCCGGCTTTCGGTATGCTCGCTGAATTTGAGCTTCACCTTGGGCAGCTGCGCCAGCGCAGTGTAATCGGCGAATGATTCTGTTGGAGTCATCCACCAAGTGGATTTTGCCCAGTCGATGGTTTCCGGTTTGGTGGAGAGCCAGTAAAAATTTGAGCCGACAAGTTTTCCCGCGGAATCGGTCAGCCGGAGAACCAGGAAGTAGGTCGGACTCAAACCTTGCACGTCCGGCAACTGGAAAATTTTCGCCGTGCTGTCGGCGGGGGAGTCGACGGAATCCTCGTGAGAAAATTTCTCTGTCATATCGAGGTTGTAAATCTTTGTCGTCAGCTTCAGACCGTTTACATCTTCATATTGGCTGCTCACCACCCAGATCGAGTGGTCATCATATCCATAGACTGGGTGCAGGGATTCCATGGCCTTCTTCGCGCCAAAATATCCGCCGCCGGGACGCAAATAGTAGTCATACAGATGCCAGATCATCGAAGGCCATGCATTGTTCAGCATCCACTGAATAACTCCCGTGGATTGGTACTTGTTGCGGCTGTACGCTTCATACATTGCCCGTACGCCTTCGTAAGTTTGCATCTGAGATTTGGAGGCGTAATCTTCCACGCTGTCGGATTTTCCGTAGCGTTTTTCCAGCGCAGTGCTGAAGACGTTGAGAGTTTTAAATTCCCCACCGCCGGCGTGGTAATTCCAGACATTGTCAATCGGCCAAAGGTGATCTTTGCCGACCATTGCCCGAATGCTCTCGATGGGCGGAACGGCCGGCCCCATGCTGGTTTCCGTGTTGAAGCCGTAGGCTCCGCCGCAACCTCCTTTGTTGCACTCCTTGCGGTCAGCCTGATGTTGGCTGCTGTCCTGTTCCCAATAGCCCGGAGCGATATATTCGTAAGGTCCGGTCATTTTTACGCCACTGTTCCCGGTTACGGAAGTAGGCTTGCCCGTGGCGGATGAGACGATTGGATTCGGCCAGAGCATCTCCTTTTCGATGTCGAGATACATCTGTTCAACATCGGGGGGCGGAGGATTGTCGCTGCCATTCAACCACATCACCAGGCTGGGATGACTTCGCAACCGATACATCTGGTCGCGCAGCGATTGCTTGGCGATTTCGTAATCTTCCGGCTTCCAGCGGCTCCAGCGTTCCCAGAAATCGCAGCAGCACCAACCAGCCATCACGAGAATGCCGTCGTGATCGGCAATATCGAAGAACTCCTGCGTCTCGAGCTTGCCTTCGAGACGAACGGTGTTCAGACCCATGTCGCGGACGTATTGAAACTGGTCGTGGAGACGCTGCGAGTCTTCACGAAGCATCATGTCGGGGGTCCAGCCGCCGCCGCGAATCAAGATGTTCTTGCCGTTGATGTGAAATGCCCGCCCGCCGACGGAGTTGAGATCGGAGGTGATTTCGCGAATGCCGAATTCAGAGTGCGATGTGTCGCTCACCTGGCCATTAATTTCAAAGGTCATCGTGAGCGGATAAAGATCCGGTTTGCCCATCTGTGCCGGCCACCACAGGCGAGGATTCGCAAATACCAACTGCGGAAATTGCTCCGGCGTGAAAGTCACGTCCTTGGATTCGTTCGCCCCTAATTCCACCGGCTGTTCGAACGTGACATTGTCGATTTGGCCTTTCAGCTTTCCGCTTACCGCATGGTCCGTGCCATTTTTGAGCTGAGCTGTGACGGTCAGCTGAGCCGAATCCGCAGCCGGCAAGTTCAACTTCGACAAAACAGCAGGATGGCGCACTGCGACTGGCCCACTCGCGGTGAGATAAACTTCGCGCCAGAGCCCCATGTTCTTGTCGGGAGGAGCGGGATTCCAGTCGACAAAAGTGATGGCAAGATCATTTTCCGTAGGCGCGAAAACTTGCACGGCCAGCACGTTTTCAATGCCCGGTTTCAGCTCATTCGTTACATTCAATTCATAAGTGCGCCAAGCCCCGGCAATCTGTGTAGAATCCGCAATCTGCTTTCCGTTGAGCCAGACATCGGCTCGGTAATTGATTCCTCTGAAATTCAGCCAGACACTCTTGCCGGAGTAAGAGCCCGGCACGGCGAACTGTTTGCGATACCACCACGAGACCGCGTAGGGACTGTCCGGCTGCATAGCGACATTAGAAAAATTGCCGCCGACCGGATAAGTGACGCCAGGGAATTGCCGCAGGTTCATGGCAAAAAATGGATCTGGCAGTGTTTTGTCTTTGACCAGCGCGGCCACAACAGTAGTCGGAACCGTGGCCTGGTGCCATCCCATCGGAACAAACTTGGGGGTGGAAATGATCTTCCCGTCCCCTTGAACTTTGGCGGAGGACTGCAGCGTCCACGAATCCCGAAGCACGAGACGTCCTGTGGTTGTTTTCTCAGCAGGCGCATTCGAGGAGCGTTGGGCGGCAAGAGCGCAATGAGAGCCGGCGGCTGTGAGAACCAGCAGTTGAAGAAAGGTCTGAGCGCGACCGAGACGTGTATTGGTGAAATTCATTTTCATTCCCGCTTCCCAGGTTTGTGTACGGAAATCAAGCACTAGATGCATAACACGTCTATTGATACGTTTCAATAGGCGATCATTAAAGCGAGTTCGGAAAGCACAAATCCCGTTGCTGGGTAGTGGGCAATAAAGTAGCCTGCTACCCGTTGCTCGGTAGCGGCTCAGTTTGAATTTCCGATGGCATCTTCGCTTGTCGTTGACAGCGTCATCCTGAGCGCAGCCGCGCTTCAGGCGAGCGAAGGACCTCCCGCTGCGACGCTGTGTGCCACGGGAGATCCCTCGGCCCGCCGGTAAAAACGCGGGCGCCTCGGGATGACGCCTTGTACGGTTCGAAATTCAAATTGAGCCATTACCCGACCG
>JASICF010000555.1 GCA_030044775.1 Candidatus Sulfotelmatobacter sp.
ATGCTTTTGGCTACCAGGCGCTCTACTCCAACACCACGGCCAGCTATAACGACGCTCTTGGCTACCAGGCGCTGTACTACAACACCACGGGCGGCCTCAACAACGCATTTGGCTACCAGGCGCTTTACTCCAACACCACGGGCAACTACAGCGACGCTTTTGGCTACCGGGCGCTTTACTCCAACACCTCGATCGGCGGCAACGACGCCTTTGGCTACGAGGCGCTCTACTCCAACACGGGGGGCGTCGGCAACGACGCTTTTGGCTCCCAGGCGCTTTACTCCAACACTACGGGCGGCGCCAACACCGCCTTCGGCGCGGACGCGCTCTACCAAAACACGGGCGGCTTACAGAACACCGCCGTCGGCTATTTTGCGCTCTTCTCCAACACCACGGGTGCGGGACTCACTTGCATCGGCTATGATTGCACCTCCTCCGCCGACGGTCTCACCAATGCCACGGCGATAGGGGCACACGCCGTGGTCGGGCAGAGTGACTCGCTGGTGTTGGGCGGCACCGGCGAGTGGGCGGTAAAGGTGGGCATTGGGACGACGACTCCTTCCAGCGTTCTCACCATCGCCCGAGGCGCAGGCCATCCCGTCAGCGACAGCTGGGAGACCTACAGCTCCCGCCGCTGGAAAACCAACATCCAGACGCTGCACGGTGCATTGTCCACAGTTGAACAACTCCGTGGCGTCTCCTACGACCTGAAGGACTCGGGCAAGCACGAGATCGGAGTAATCGCCGAGGAAGTCGGACAGGTAGTGCCGGAGGTGGTCAGCTATGAACAGAACAGTAAAGATGCAACGGGAGTGGATTACAGCCGCTTGACCGCATTGCTGATCGAGGCCACGAAGGAACAGCAGCGGGAGATTCGGCAACAGCAGGCTGCTCTCCGAACGCAGGCAGCGGCCATCCGCGATCTAAAGTCTGAGCTTCGCGCTACACGCCAGGCTCTGCGGAAGGTGAAAGCGCAAGTAGCCGCCGCTCAGCCTACATTGGTGGCGGCGAAGTGAGCGCCGCGAGTCAACCAGCAGAGGAAAAGAAGCAGATCGACACGGAGGATCAACATGAAAAGCCGAAGACTGCAGTCTCTGCCAGCGCTGGCTGTGTTGTTTAGCTTGTTCCCGTGGGTTGCGACCTATGCGCAGATCACCGGGGTAACGGCAGGAACCGACCTCACCGGGGGCGGGACGAGCGGCAACGTGACGCTCAACGTGAACACGAGTGCGCTCAACTCCGCCTACGCACAGTTGACCGCAGCAAATACCTTCACCGGCAACCAGACGGTGAATGGAAACTTGAGCGCGACTGGAGTGGTAACCGGCGGCAGCTACCAGATTGGAAGCAACCTCTTCGCTTTCGGCTCTTACAGCAATGCGAATGCATTTCTTGGGTTCGCGGGGAACACGACAACCACGGGCTACTACAACACCGCCGTTGGCCAACAGGCGCTCTTCTCCAACATCACGGGCAACAGCAACACCGCCGTCGGCCTCGAGGCGCTCTACAGCAACACGCAGGGCAGCGGCAACATCGCCAGCGGCGGTTACGCGCTCACCTCCAACACCTCGGGCGGCCCCAACGGCGCCTTTGGCTTCGAGGCGCTCGCCGCCAACACAACGGGCGGCGAAAACGACGCTTTCGGCTACCGGGGGCTCTACTCCAACAGCACAGGCGACGGCAACGACGCTTTTGGCTACGAAGCGCTCTACTACAACACAGGCGGCTACAACACCGCCAGCGGCGTCTGGGCGCTGTACAACAACACCACGGGCAGCTACAACACCGCCAGCGGCAATCAAGCGCTCTACCTTAATGCCACGGGCTCGGAAAACACGGCCATCGGCACCATGAGCGGTTCCACGGCCTCTTTTTCATCCGTGACAGGGAGTTACAACACCTTCCTCGGGTACGGGGCCTACATGTCGTCCGGAAGTCTGTCTAATGCCACGGCCATCGGCGCCTGCGCAGAGGTCTCGGCCACCAATTCGATAGTGCTGGGCGGCGTGGGATGCGGGACCGGGAGCCACATCGCCGTTGGGATCGACGTCAGTGCTCCGACCAATATCCTCTCCGTGTTGAAGGGCGGTGGCCCCGCTATCGCCGACGGCTGGAGTACCTACAGCTCACGGCGCTGGAAGACCAACATCCGAACGCTGCACAACGCCCTGGCCAAGGTCGAGCAATTGCGAGGTGTTTCCTACGACCTGAAAGACAGCGGCAAGCATGAGGTGGGTGTGATTGCCGAGGAAGTGGGACAGGTAGTTCCCGAAGTGGTGAGCTACGAAAAGAACGGCAAGGATGCAACCGGGGTGGATTACAGCCGATTGACGGCATTGCTGATTGAGGCCTTAAAACAGCAGCAGAAGCAAATCGCACTTCAACAAAGCCAGATTCGCAAGCAACAACACTTGATGACCGCGCAGCAGCGCGAGATTGCGGGTTTGAGCCGTAAAGTTGGCGTGCTGGAGTCCAGCCTGCGCTCCAGTCACGCAGAGACCGCTTCTGTTCTTGTGTCTCAATCTGCCGTATTGCCCGACGGCAACACGAAATGACCTAGGACGGAGCCCGACCAATATCGGCTCTGAATTTGAAAGCTGATGCCCCCCGCAGCTTCAGAGAAAGCGCCGGTGGGGATAACTCGGTGCCTGGGTTGGCCGTATAACCTTTGAAGAGAACTCGGCGCTACCGATATCGCCTCCCTCTCTCGACCGGTACTCAGTTAGCCCGCGCATCGCTCTGGTTGCGCTGCTGAAGCTTGCGCAACTCGCGCCAGCGCGCATATTGTTCGGCCTTAGCCGGGTCGGGATCTTCCTCATCTTTGAGCCAGAAGCGGAACCAATCCACAGCTCCTCCCTGAGACTCCATACGCGCCGCCGGATTGGTCAACATGTGCTCATCGGAACTCAAAACCAGCAGTTCCGCCGGCTTATTCAGAAAACGCAAAACCGCGTAGGGCTCCCACATCGAAAGCACTTCCTGACGTCCGTGCGCCACAACCTGCAACGGGGTGTCAACTTTATCCATATTGAATTCGGGGGAACGGCTCATCCACTGGGTGAGACCGGCACCGGACGGGTGCGCGCCGATCGTTGCCTCTTCCTGCCGGAAATACTCTCCGTTGTCCACCATAGCGAGGTACTGCAGATAGCCATAGTTGTTGCAGCTGCTGACCGCCGCGGCTTTCAAATGCAGCGCACTGGTAGTCATCGCGTGTAGAACGTAATAGCCGGTTTGGCTGAAGCCGCTCAGGCCGACACGATCCGGATCCACCAATCCCTCCTCCGCGAGTTGTTGCACAGCCGCCTCATAGCCTGCCACCTGACACGCCCCTCGCTCGTAGTTATCGATGGTGCAATCCTTGACCTGGAGCACCATCACTCCCAGCGCGGCCAGTTCCTGCGCGGCATAACCGCTGGTGAACGCGCCACTGGGTTCGAACGCATGCTCATCAAAGCCGTGGGTTTGAATCAGGAGAGGATAGCGTTTTCCCTTCACATAGTCTGGAGGTTTGTACAAGCCTCCAATCCAGTCGTGCCCATCTTTGCCCCTCCATTCGAAGACCGAGACGTCTCCGAGTTGAATATCTTTAAGCTGTAGATTCGGGTTCCAGATCGTGAGCGAATTTTTCCCTTGTTTATCCGTTGCGATCAAGAGAGGAGGCTGATTCAGATCTTGTTTGACCTCGACATTGAGGGGATGAGTTTCGGGAGCCGGTTCGCCGATTGCGCCCTGTGGGTTCCAGGAACCATCCGCCGAGCGGACATAGGTCGTCGTAAGGCCCGAATTGTAGTGAACGAGCACCCGATCGGATTTGCCGTAAACGAAGTGTGCGTCTGCCCACCACTGTTGCTGGTTTTCGCGCTCCGTCTGCTCCCGGCGGCGTTCCACGCAGGTAAGCTTCCCCGTCGGCAAATCTGCCACCGCAACGCACGGTCGATGCGCGTCGGTGTCCGGGTGTTGCGCGTCAAACCGTTGCACGTCAGCGGATATAAACGTATCGGACATCACTACCGACTTGCCATCGGCCGACCAATCGGCAACGCTCGCGCCACTCCATCCGGCGTTCGGTCCATTTGGCGCATGAGTGAGCTGTTTGACTTTGCCGCTGGTTAGATCGATGACGACGAATTCGCTGATGTCCGCGTATCCGGTCGGGGAGTCAGGATCCTGGCGGCCCGCCCTCACGCGGAACGGGAACAATGGGGCTGGCGGATAGAGGGTTTCCCACTCGGGCGGAATCTCGGAAACTGTTAGAGCCGTCACGACGGAAAGCCCATCAGGAGAAAGTGCCAATGCATCGAGTCCCTCGCCGTGGAGGGACACTGGGCGCCCGGATGACGCATCGGCGACACGGAATCGCTTGCCATCGACCACCGCCCAGAGCTCGAAGAAATCGCGCATCCAGTTGCCGGTCCCTGGAAACATCAGGCCCCACAGGCTCCTGCCGGTCCCGACGACCGCTGTGGCCCGCTCAGATTCGGCAGGCTCGGGGGCAACGGGAACGTCAAAAGCGTAGACGAAGTGAGTCTCATTGCGAACAACAAAGGCCCGGACCGGGTACTCGTCGCTGGTCAGGGCCGTGACCTTTCTCGTGTGAAGAGACGCGAGAAAGAGCTGATCGTTGCCCGACGCGGTTTTCGCAAGGAAGGCAAATCCGCTGGAGTCGTCGAGCCACTGAACATTGCTGATGATGGGTCCATATTTATAGGTCGATTTCGTAACGGTCCACAAGGGAGCCGGTTCCTGCCGCGCGTTGCGTTCCGCAAGCAGCTTTTGTATGTCGTCGGTAGAGTAAACACGAACAGACGACTCCACCCGGTTTAAGTCGAGCCGTCCACGATCGGACGTCACCAGGAAGAACCGCTCGTCGGGGGAAAACACGACTCCGGAAGTGATCTGGGTGAGTCCGATGTCGTCTGCGACGGTGAACCGTTTTGGCCCAGTCTGCGCGTTCGCTCGGGGAGCCACAGCCAGCAATTTGCAAAGGACCAGGAGCAGGCACGCTAAGAGTATCTTTTCTATCCGGTGCCCTATAAGTTGCTTTGACTCAACGCGGCTTCCACGCGCGCCGTTCCGTGCCGGAGCAAATGCAGGCTCCAACCCTGGAAATGCTTCAGAGTTCAAATTCCTGATCATCACTTAGTAGCTCCTGAATTATTTTGGATCTGCTTTTTTTTTTGCAGCTCAATGTCGATTTTTCTCAGGTCCGAGTTTTCTCAGAATGTCAGTTTCAAGGCCAGTTGGATCGATCGTGGACCGCCGACTTGATAGAGAGGACTGAGGCTTCCGCCGCCAACATTTCCGTTGGCGAGGCTGGTGCCGAGCATTTGCGTACTCACACCGAATTCGGAATATAGTTCTCCGGGAGCGCCGAGGTTGCCTTGTTCAGGTCCAAAGTTGGGATGATTGAGAACGTTGAACATCTCGGCGCGGAACTGCATCTTGACGGCGTCATGAATGGGGAAATCCCGATGCAGGGCAAAATCCCACTGCGCCATCCCAAAGGCGCGCATCGCGTTCCGGCCTAAGTCTCCTTCACGAAGCGGAAGCCCGTTGGAATCGAGCGGCGGGCTTGTAAAAGCGGCAGGATTGAACCCGCGGCCGCCGGGACACTCGGAGAGATACAAGATGCTGCACCCAGTGCCAGACAGGTACAGCGGCTTTCCGGGTACAACATCAGGTCGAACGTCTAGATAATAGCCGTCATGGAGTTGGTTGAGATATCCATAGGTGAGATCTACCGGGGTCGCGGAGCGTGCCTGGACGATATTTTCGACAGACCACCCTGCAAGAACAGGCTTGGCGAACCCGGGCACTCTGGCGGCCGGCACATCGTAAGTCAATGCCGCCGAAAACGCCTGACGAATGTCGAAATCCGAAGGGCCGTAGCTTTTGACTCCCGCACCAAAGAGATCGCCGTCGTTCCCGAAACCACTCGATCCGTCATCCAGCGAGTGCGACCATGTGTAGGATGCCAGCGCCTGCAGGCCGCGCGAGAGCCGGCGCCTGAATTGCGCCTGAAGAGCGTCATAGTTGGACGCAGCTGTGTTTGCCACGAGGATCGCGAATACATAATTCGCGTTGGGGTTACTGACATCGGCGGATTGGATGAGCCGCGAACCGTGCGCAGCGACGTAGGAAAGCGACAGTGCCTGCTGTTCGCCGAGCGCCTGCTCGACCCCAAAATTCCACTGCAGCGTGTAAGGTGATTTCAAGTTGGGGTCAAAGGCGTCCAGGTATCCCTGGCTGCTATTGGGTGGAACGACGGACAAAGGCGCGGCCTCGGAGGCAGTGAGTGGGAAGGATACGACGCCACCATAGAAGGTATTCGAGTAAGGGTAGCCTTGGACGATAAGGCTTCCGACCTCGGAATCTGAGAGGTCATAAAAAACCCCGAAACCTCCGCGCACAACCGATTGCCATTGTGGCGTTCGTGTAAATGCATAAGCCACCCCGATTCGGGGCGCGAGACTGGAGTAATCGGTCGCGAAGATTCGGGTTCCCGGGCCTGCCAAAGCTAGCTTCGACAGGTTGGTCGCGTTATAGCCGGTCACCGCAGCCGGGATATATGCATTGGTGGACGTGGGCGCGAAATCAATGTCCCAGCGCAGTCCGTAGGTCAAGGTCAGGCGCGAGTTGGCATGCCAGGTGTCTTGGGCATAAATGCCAACATTATGAAATAAAAGTGCCTCGGTGTTGAAAGACGCAACAACGTAGCCATCGGTCAGTTCCGGCGGCGCAGCCAAGGTCGAGGGCATATCGTTGAAGAAGGCGCCCTGCGCATAGTCAGCCGCGGTCGACACAGGCGCGAGTCTTCGGTAGTCAATCCCGAACTTCAGATTGTGCGCCCCCCGCGACAGCGAGAAGCCATTTACCAGGTTCAATTGCCGCAGAAGGTTGCTTTGATTTTCTCCTGCGGTATAGCCCGGGCTCGCCAGCGAGTAAATCTCGATCCCAAACTGCCCGTTATTCAGCGAATATGCGCTGGGAATCGGATAGCTCGAGGGGGGAACGGCGCTACCGAAGTTGTCGAGATAGTTATACGACGTAGTGCTGACTCGGCTGTAATTGAAGCGGAAGTCGTTCGAAGCAGTGGGCGACAGCATCCAGGTCACACCTGCGGTTGCCGTTTGCACGTTGATTTGCGATGGAGTCACCTGACTCATGGCGGGCGCATACTCACCATTACCGCCACGTGTAATGATGTTTGACGGTGAATAGTTATATCGCGCGAACAAGGACAATTTATCTTTCAGTTTCTGATCCAGCCGCAGGCTGTATGCATCCAGAGACGCGGTATTGGCATAACTGCTTTTGAACTCCGCCGCATAGATCGTGCCCGATGCGGGGCATCCGTTCACGCTCGCTGTGCACAAGACTTCGGGGCCATTTGGTAAGGGAAAAGCGTTCAAGTAAGGCCGCATCACCGGTTGAGCGGCGGTTCTAACATCCCCCCCGACCTTACACGTTGCATCGCAGGGAACGTTCGTTTCGACCACCTGCGGCAATTTGAGCCGTTGTCCTTCATAGGAAAAGAAAAAGAAGGTACGCCCCTTGAGCAACGGACCACCGAAGGTCCCGCCGAAATCGTTCTGGCGTTCGGGTGGCCTGGGCAGCCCGGCGTTGTCTGCGAACCAGTCGTTGGCGTCAAGAGCCTCGTTGCGGAAATAATCGAATACGCTGCCGTGCCATTGATCCGTGCCCGAGCGTGTGACGATCGAAATCTGCGCCCCCGGAGTTCTGCCAAACTCCGGGGCATAAGTAGAAGTCTGGATCCGTAGCTCCTGCAAGTCGTCAACCGATACTAGGCTGTTCGTTCCGCCCATTGCGCTAAAAGACCCGACGGACCCGGCCATTCCATTTCCGGTAAACAACGTATTGGCCGGCACTCCGATGTTGGCGGCAACTCCATCCACCATCCAGTAGTTGGAACTGGTTCGCTGACCGTTAACGCTGAATTGCCCGTTATCGTAGCCCCCACTCGGTGTGACTACGACTCCCGGCGTCAGATCGATCAGCGACTGAAAACTTCTGCCGTTCAGCGGCAGATTATCTGCAAACTGGCGATCCACGACCGTACTCACGCTGGCATCTTCCGTATTCACAAGTGGGGCGCCGGCCGATACTGTGATGGTCTCGGACACAGACCCCACCTGCAAAGCGAAGTTCAGCGAGACCTGGTCCTGTACATGCAATTCGATATCGGGTTTAACGATCCCTTTGAAACCTTCTTTGGTGACATTTGCTCGATAGACCCCCGGTTGAAGAGTGGGAAGAGAATAGATTCCTTGACCATCCGTCCGAGTGCTGGAGGGTACGCCAGTGTTGATGTTTGTAAAAACGATCTCTGCACCCGCGACAACATGCCCTTGCGGGTCGGTAACCTGGCCACCAACAGTTGCCGAGGTCGCCTGCGCATATAACCGGGTAGAAAGGAAGGAACAGCCCAGCAAAGCGAGACCAGCAAGGGCTACAGGCCCCAATCGCGAGAATTTCATGAATCCCTCTCGATACCGCTATCTATGCATTTGCGAGAGGGCCTCTGAATGTTCTCAACCAGAATTCAGAAAAAGTTCAAGGGTGATTTGGAGGCACAACGAGGTTTGCGTAAAGCAGTTTCCGGCCATGCGGAGACGGGCTGCCGTCCCGTGGCTCCGCTGTTACGTACACTGCGTCGATTCTCTGCAGAATGCGCGGGTTGTCCACCTGTAGAACCCAGCGATCAGCGGAGGGGTCATCGAGATGAAACAACCCAAGGTTTTCAGGTGTTCTTTCGCCAGCCTCGCGATACCCCCATGCCTGAAATCCTACGGCATCGCGATTACTCTTCTTGTCCTGCAGATCAAAGGCGTAGAAAACGAGCAGTTTTTTCTGCACGTAATAAACGCGACCGTAGGTCCGTTTCGTCTTGCCACTTGCGTCTACGTCGTAAACGTCCACGATATGGAGGTCGCGAGCGCCAAATAGCTGGCGCGCGTCACTGGTCGCATTCCTCGCAGCAGCTTCGGGAACAGCCGCAGGTTGTTTATCGCTCTCAACCTTAGCCCGCAGCTCGGTGACGAGAGTATTTTGCGCGTCGATACGCTCCTTTGCTTCCAGCAGCTCCTGCTGCAACTGGTTTCGAACTTGTGTCTCAATCTCGCGCCGGGATTCGACGCCTTTCAACTCATCGTGCGCCTGTTGTGTTCTCGTGTCCGCGGCGTCGAGCTTTTGCTGCAACTGCTCTCTTTCTTGGAGCAGACGCGATTCCTCAGCCTGCGCTTGCTGCAATTTGCTCGCGAGTTCCTGCAACTCCGCCTTCGATGCGGTAAACGCATTATCGAGAGAATGCCGACGCGCAAGATCTTGCTCCGAGTTCCTGCGCAACTCGGACAGTTCGGCCTCGTACTTCGCCATGGTTGGTTGGCTTTGCCTCGCGCGAACTAAGTAGCCAAACGAGCCCAATCCAGCTATCACAATCACTGCGGCCGCGGCGTAGGACATCTGCCGCAAGAATCGTCTGAACTCGAACCATGACCGCGGGGCCTCCTTTTGGTGTGAGGCCGGCGTGTCACGAATCTCGACTCGCACGGGATCCGACCGCATCGCTCTGGCTCTAATGTTTGCCAACAGAGCCGCCTCGTCAAGCTCGGGGCCGTTGACCGAAACTGGTCCTCCACTCTCGACAGCCATCAATCCCAGGTCGATCGACGCGATACGGGCAAAGTCGGCGGAGACTTCTCGACAGCGGAGACAGGACGTTACATGCTCCTGTAACTCTTCAAATTCAGGTGCGGAGAGCTCCCCAATCGCGGCCATTGCCGCCAACTCTTCAAATCGTTCGTGTTGCCGGTCAGGACTCAAAGCCGTAGTTACCCTGCCTCTCTAAAGTTTCGGACTGCGCTTCCTTCTCCTTCTCGGTACTTGCGTTCAACATCATTCGCAGAGCCTTGAGGCCTCTATAGTAGTGATTTCTCGTATTGGCCAAAGATTCTCCCAAGGCACTCGCCGTTTCTTGTAAAGTGCATCCCCGCATATGGATTAACTCGATAGCGCTCCTCTGCTTCGTATTGAGTGACGAAACCGCTCGTTCCAGAGTGTGGATCCAATCACGCTGATTCACCGAACACTGCCGACTAGCGAGGGCTGCAATCTGTTTCGCCTCTTGGATTTCTTCATTTCTGTAAAAGTTCCGAATGCGCAAATAGCGCCTCCGAAGCAGGGATTTGTAATAGGCAAACTGAAGAATCCAGGTCTTGGGAGTGCCGCGCGAAGGATCGTATTTCTCCTGTTGCAAGTAGATGGACAGAAATACTTCCTGAAGAATGTCCTCGGCTTCGGAACGGTCTCGCAGGATAGCAAACGAAATGGACATAACCTGCCGGAGATAGCGGTGGAAAAGGAGATCGAAACACTCATCACAGCCAAGGCGAATGCCCCCAAGGAGCTTTTCGTCAGCCAGCTCGCCTGAATGTGGATGGCGCTCCATCAAAAACAGCCAGCATTATAGGCGCGCTGGGGTGAGAAGAATCAAGCACTCTTTGGCTGGAAATTTCTTTAGTGTGGTGAGAACTTGTATGCCTTTCGCGAAATAGGTTTGACTCGCAGTTTGCAGCTTGAGTCCCAATATAGACGACCCAGAACTCATGAGTTGATAGTGCGTAAGCCTCTCAGTTGTTGAAATCCAGATTTCACTCACTGGCCGCGGAAGTTGCCTACTTGCCGGTTCGAGGATCCCAAATCGGACTGCCTTTCGCGTCGCGGAGCGTCCATGTGTCGGCCCCCTTCACAATTTCCCGAGCAAGAATTACTTCGGACTCCTCCTCCTTCACCTTAGAGCCAGTAAACGAAATCTGCTCGCCCTTGGCGAAACTAATTCCCATTTCTTCCTCAAATGGCTTGGGACAAATGTAGACGACGACCGTTTCACTTTCGTCTTTAAGGATGAGTTGGATGAAGTCCTTGCGTGTCCCGAAATCCAAGACCCTCACCTCGTCCACGACTCCCTTCGCCTTGCTCTCGGTTTGGAGATCGTACTTGGGTGAATGGGAACTTTTCGTTGGCGCTTTCTGGGTGAAAGCAGGAGAGAAGCAAGAGAGCAGAAACAGGACAGCCGACGCCAGAGACCCCATGCTCAAATGTCGTCTGGATGACATGATACCTCCCCCGAGGATTACCGAGAACCCCTCGTTGGAGGCGAGATACCAGTCTGCCTTCGGCACGCCCCCGAGAAACACGTTTGGCAGTTCTCGGGATTGCTTGCTCGCTACGTTACGATAAAGCCCTGCACCGGAACGTTCAAAGAAGACAAAGGAATCCTACACCCAATTCAGGCCCACCAACTATACATTCCCTCAGTCCCGTCTTCTGCGACGAACCAGCCCCACAGAAACACGGGCAGCTACAAGAAGATTTTGCCTGTCGTCTTTCGCTTGCCATTTCCGATTTAGAGATTAGAGGCCGGAACTCCGTCTCCACTCAGAAAAATGTGGGAGGATGAGATGAAAACCTTTAAGTTGCAGATTTCATGGCTTGCAGTGCTGTTCGGGAGTATGTTGACCTCAGCGGCGTACGGTCAGATCACGCCCAGTGGCGACTCTTACACCAACACCGCCGATCCCACCACCAACTACGGCGCTGCCACTCTGCTCTACGTGGACGGCACCAAAGAGATCACCTACATCCAATTCAATCTGGCTTCGGTTCCGACTACGGCAAGCATCAACCAAGCCACACTGAAGCTCTATGTCAATTCCGTCACGACG
>JASICF010000556.1 GCA_030044775.1 Candidatus Sulfotelmatobacter sp.
GATTGTCAATGCGCCGTTTGCAATCGGCCGATCCTCCGGCGGCGGCAAATTGGCGGCTTCCTGCAATTCACGGATCTGCGCCTGCGTCGGAAATTGTGGGCTGCCCATCTTTTCATACGCGGAGTGAAAATCCCCGTGGTCATGATCCACTCGCGAAATCAGCGCATGCTGAGCCTTCGTACCCTTCAGTTGCAGGGTAAAGGTTTTCGCTGAGCCGCTTCCTTCGGGTGGAGCATAGTTCCACAACGCCAGCACCAGCGTCCCATCATCGCGGCTGGTGAGCAAAGCAGAATCCGAGTGAACGCTGATGCGTTCATCCCCAAGGGTATGCAGAAGCTTAAAAGCATCGTAGGAAGGCTTGGGGATCCCGCGTTCTGCGAGCAGCCCAAACCCTCCGTAGAACGGGGTTTTCACTACACCCTGTTCTTCGAACACGTCGGAGAACGTCCAGTACGACATGGAGTCGACCAGACCATCGCATTGGCGAATCGTATCAGCGAGCCACGGTCCCATGTAACTCGAGTCCGTCACGTCCATCTCGTTTTTATAACTGGCGTTGAATTCGCTCCAGATCAGCTGCATGCGCGGCATGCTCGACGCCTTGATTTCATCGTGAACCTTGCCGACGGCCCGGCACACCATCCGATCGCGCGGAATGTTTTCTTGCGTATGGAAAACGTCTTCTGCCGTGTCATTCGCATACACGTGGCTGGAAACGAAATCAAGGGGAACGTGTTTCTCGGCGCAGTGCCGGATCATCGCATCCACCCAGGCAGCCTGCGCCGAAGCCGGCCCTCCCACGCGCAAACGCTCGCTTATTTTTTTAAGCGTAAGGGCCGTGTGATCGTAAAGTTCCCAGTACGTTTCCTGCCTCGGCGTTCCACCCCAGAAATCGAGATTGGGCTCATTCCATACTTCGAAATACCACTGCGCAACTTCATCGATGCCGTAACGATTCACCAGGTGCGCGGCAAACGCGGAAACCAACGCATCCCACTTGGTCCAATCTTTTGGCGGAGAAATGTTTGGGCGGTACCAGAAGGCTTGCCGCATGTCGTTCGCTGCCAGCTTGCTCGGCATAAAGCTGATTTCAACGAATGGACGCACGCCATTCGCCAGCAATCCGTCATAAATCTGATCGATGTAGGAAAAATTGTAAATGGGGCTGCCCTGGGCGTCTTCGTCGTAAATCCCAACTTCGTCGTCGAGGATTGCATGAGAGCGAACATAGCTGAAGCCGGTAATCTGCTTCACTGACCGCAGATCGCGCCGATAGTCGTCGCGCAAGCTCAGGATCGCCCGCCCCGAGCCGAACATCTGCTCCCAGAAATGCGGGAACGGATGCCGGGGCGCACTCGTGTCGAGAACAATGGTCTCAGAAGAGGATTCAGCGCCGCCAGCCGACTGACCCCGGAGTTGGGGGATCATTGTTGTCCAGATCGCGATCGCTAAAAGAAAAGTGAGTCCGAGATCGACGGTCCACCAGCGCTTCGGACGATCAGATTCCAGGTCGATCTTGCGATTGCTTAATAACATGGGCTTCGATGCGACTACGCCGCGCCGCCGTGTTTCGGCAAACGAGTTGGTTTCTCCTGCAGCAGTAATTCCGTCGCCTGCACCCGCGGATGGCTGTGAAACCAGCGTTGTACAACGTCCTGATGCAGGAAATTTGCCAGCGCCAGAAGGCTCATGCCCTGGTGATGAGCCATCCAGCAACGAACGGTTTTAAAGCCGTGGAAACGCGATCCGCTACGCTCATGATTAAAATCCAGGGCCTCGTAAAAACCGTACGCGCCCAATGCGCGTTTGCGCAGCAACTTCCGCAAATTCCGCAACGCGCCCGCTGAATCTATGGGTAGCGCAAGAAACGTTGAATATGGGGAAACCACCGGCCCCTCGACATCTACTTTGTGAATCGCGAGTTGCGGCACGCCGAAAGCGTGATACTCGTAGTTGCCTTTTTCGTCGAGCTTGAAGCACGCCGATTCCGAAATGCCCCAGGGGATCCCCTTTTTTTCCGCGTAAACCTGTTGCGCCCGTACCGCGGCCATGGCTGCCCGTTCCAAGGTCGTGTTTGGGTAGATTCGCATCCAGAGCGGAGGCATCATGTATTCGAACATGGTTCCGGTCCAGGAAATCAAGCCGGCAATTCCGTTTTCGATCAGTTGCACCCGGCCCAGTTGGAACCAGGATTCCTGCGGAATATCGTCTTTCGCAATCGCAACGAAATATCCCATGCGCGCTTCGCTTGCCAAAAGGTCGTAGCAAGCCGAGTGCAATTTGCGTTTTTCGGCTTCGATGCCGATGGATAGAAGGTCTCTGCTGCGGTTAAAAAGAATTCCGAAATCCATTTCGTCAACCAGCGCGCTCGCCTGATCGGCAACGTTTTTGAGATCTTCGATCAGTGTTACGACGTTCGCGCGCGCGTCGGGAAGCATCTCGAGGAGTTGCTCGTAGAGCCGGTTCGTTTCGCCTGCGCCCGCGGCAGCCTGAAGCCTCGCAACCAGGCCGTCGATAAATGACGGCATGCGTTTGAGCGCAGGCAATTCGTCGGGCCTTCCCGGATGACGAACGACGGGATCGTTCTTCAGTGCGGCGAATTCCGGCAGCAGCCACGGCGCATAGAGCTGCACCGCTCGGCCAATTTGCACGATGCGCTCTTCCGCGTGCTGCTGAAACCGCCGCGCTTCCTCGCCTTGTTTTGCTTTTGCGCTCGCCTCTCGCATAGCATCGAGAGTCCTCTCCGGAATGGCGAGCAAATAGGCAAGCCAATTTTCCCCTTCCACCTTTCGCCGGATCGTCTTGAACCTTCGACGCGGCAGAACGTGAAGATTGCGCAACACATAAAGATGATCGAGAAATCCATCGGGCAATTCGTGTTGCAGCAAAGGCTGTTCCAGCAATTCGATGCATCCCCGCTCGAGCGTCCAGAGCGAAGCGACCAGGTTTCCGTTATCGACACTCGAAACGAATCCTGGCGCGAGCGGCGCGAGAGTCCGCGTGTCATACCAGTTGAGCAGATGGCCGCGGTGTCGTGGCAACTGAGATACGGTTTTCAGGGTCCGCAACGTTTGTTCGGCAAACTCCGGAACCGTGAGATAACCCAACTCGCACGCCACTTGGCGGGCATTGAGCAGAAATCCCAGATTCGTCGTCGAGATCCGGGCCGCGATTTTGCAGCCCTCTTCCACCACGTTGTCCGGAAGCAGCCAGTTGTGTTCTTCCGTGCTGAATTCAGCAAAATAGCGCCAGGTGCGCAAGGCACTGTGACGCAGCAACCATTCGTGCCGCTTCGCCAGTTCCTTACGCGGAGCCCGCGGCGGCCGGTTCAGCCAAATTGAAATTGGCTTGCTGAAGGCCCACAGCAGCAGAATCGGTGCGGCGGCAGGAAGAGCTTTCCGGTGCACCGCCCAGACCAGAAGAAATAATCCCAGGGCGAGCAAAGGAGTCGTGTCGAGATAAATGTCGAGAATCGTCCGCTTGTAGCCAGCGAGTTCAGCCTGGGCTGCAGTTTCCCATTGCAGCAGCCGCTGCCGCGTGATCAGCCGCCGCACGATTGTCCGAACCATGGCGTCCAGCGATAAAAGCGCCTGGTGCGCCAGAAATGTGATGGTCAACCAATCGGCGATGCTCGCGTCAGCGAAAGCGTTCAGCCCGTCGCTGATGATCGAAACTTTTTCAAGCGCCAGGGCACGCCCGAGGTCAAATACCAACTGCACCAGCGCCGGAAGGAATACGATGCCGATGGTCGCCAGCGTCCACTCTCCTGGCCCGCCGGGAAGCACAAGCCATCCCAGCAGGAACAAAGCAAACAGAGAGGGTTCAAACAGGCTGCGGCGCAAGTTATCGAGAATCTTCCAGCGGGAAACCATCGACAGCGGGTTCACAACTCGTTGTCCGGATTCGTCCGGTACCAACGTGCGAAGCCACTCCGCTATCTGCCAGTCTCCCCGCAGCCAGCGATGTTTGCGCCGGTTGTGCGCGCTGTAATGGGAAGGATAATCCTCAATAATTTCGATATCGCTCACCAGTCCCGCGCGGGCATAAGCGCCTTCCACAAGGTCGTGGCTGAGCAGCGCGTTGCGCGGGAAACGCCGGTCGAGGACGCGACGCATGGCATCCACTTCGTAGATGCCTTTGCCCACGAAAATGCCTTCTTCGTACAAATCCTGATAAACGTCCGAGGCCGCACGCGTATAAATATCGATTCCCGTCTGTCCCGAATAAATGCTGGCCAGGCGGGAACGCGCCGAACTCTGCACGCTGACGCCTACTCTCGGCTGTAGAATGCCGTATCCGGTCACCACTACGCCGCGTTCGGGGTCGATGATCGCTTGATTCAACGGATGCGCCAACGCTCCCACCATGCGCCGGGCCGTGCCCCGCGGGAGCTCGGTATCGGAATCCAAAGTGATTACGAAACGCACTTTGGGCAAAACCGCCAGATCGCCCACTTTCACCGGAAAACTGTCGAATTGCGACCGCAGCAGATTATTCAGGTCCATCAGTTTGCCGCGCTTCCGCTCCCATCCCATCCAGAGCCTCTCGCGCGGGTTGTAGACCGGATGCCGGTGCAACAGAAAAAACGATCCCATCCTTTCGTCGGCATACTTCTCGTTCAGTCCGCGAATAAGTTCCGCGCACAAATCCACGAGCGCATTGCTCGCCGGAGGTTTTTCGGGCGAATCCGGCAAGTCGGTGAGCAGGACAAAATGAAGATTAGGATCGTGGTTGCCCAGAAAGCGGACTTCCAGATCGTCGGCCAGGCGACGAATCTGTCTTTCATCCAGAAGAAGAGTCGGAATCGCAACCAGTGTCACGCAATCGTCAGGCAAACCCTCGAAGAAATCCAACTTCGGCAAAATCTGTGCCGAGAGCAGACCGGTGACAAAGAAATTCACGATCTGAATCGCACTTTGGGAACTCGGTATCAGCACGGCCAGCGTGGAAAGCAGAATAAGTTCCAGCGAAGTCGATGCGTCGGTCAACAGCATTACCACGCCCAAAACAATCAGAAGCGTGAGGGCCGTGATGCCGGGCAGATAGAACTCATCCGGATAGCGCCGGAGAAATGCCGGAATCCGTTCCGCAAAGGGCGGGCGATAGTCGATTCGCTGCTGCAGCGGGCGACAACCTTCAGCCAGCAAATAGGTGCCAATATGCGATCTGCGCAAGGCCACGCGCGGATCTCCATCCGGCTGCTTCTGCGCCTCTCGCGCCAGCGACAACGCCTCCCGCGCAACCTCCATCTCGCTGCAATCTGAGTGGCTCGCCAGCTTTACGACTTTTTGCCGGTACAGCTCCCGGCTTGCGTAATCCATCTGCGGATAGGCTCCAGCGGGATCCTCGCGAAGGATGCGATCAAAACGGATCAGGGGCTCGATCAGAAGCTTCTGGTTGGTCTCCTTGATCTCCCGCATGCTGAGCGCCATCTGCCCCACGCCCTGCGACCGTGCCGGATCGTGCAGTAGGTGCCGGCCGCACTCGGCAATCTGTTCCAGCAAAATCAGATTCAGCGCCGGCACCAGCATCCAGAGTTCCGCCATCTGAAGTACCGTGGCGTCCTGAAAGGCCTGCGCGTAATCGGTAAAGGTTGCCGCACTAAACTCGTACCCCACGGCGGCGAGGTAATCTTCGGCGATGGCGCTAACTCTGGGGGCGATAGCACCGCCGGCGGTGCGCGCCTGCGGCAGTTTTTGCGTACGCGAGAAGGCATAGCAAGTCTCATCGATCTGCGACTGCATCAGGAGCAGGTTTTCGCGCAGCAAGCGGACATCATCAGTTTCCTTGCCCACCGCCCGCTCCTGGAGCGCTTCCACTATTGGCCGGAACGACCGCCGTAAGGCTTCGCACCGCTCCTGCAGCGAGCGCACATCCACGTGTGCCGGCAGCCAGGCGAGGGAGTGCGAAAGCCGGGTAGCGCTGGCTGCCAGGCTGCGCGGCGGTAGAGACGATTCACTTGCTGGCGGACGCACTCTTTCTGGCTCTGCTCCCACAAGCTCTACGTGACCACCATGTGCCATTGAATTTTTCCTAACGATAGCTCGAGGCCTGCATCTCAAACATTTCGGCGTAGCGCCCGCCTAAACTGGCCAGTTGGTCGTGCGTGCCTTCCTCGGTGATTTTGCCATTCTCGATTACTAAGATGCGGTCTGCCGACCGCACCGTTGAGAAGCGATGCGAAATAAAAAGCGCCATCTTGCCCGCCGTCAGCTCCGAGAATCGATGAAACACTTCAAACTCGCTGCGCGCGTCGAGCGCCGCCGTCGGCTCATCCAGAATAAGCAACTGCGCGTCGCGCAAATAGGCGCGGGCCAGGGCAACTTTCTGCCATTCCCCGCCGGAGATATCCACGCCTTGCTCGAAGCGCCGCCCCAGCATCTGGTCGTAGCCCAGATCGAGCCGCCCAATCGTTTGATCGGCCATGCTTTTCGTGGCCGCGCCTCTGATGAGCTCAAGATTATTCAACTCTTCAATTCGTCCCACAGCAATGTTCTCACGCGCCGTCATCTCGTAGCGCATGAAATCCTGGAAGATTACGCCGATCTCACGGTGAAGGTCGTCGATCTCATACTCTCGCAGATCCACTCCGTCCAGCAGGATTTCCCCGCCAGTCGGGTCGTAAAGGCGGGTAATCAATTTCACGATGGTTGTCTTTCCCTGGCCATTTTCTCCGATCAGCGCCAGCCGCTCGCCCGTATGCAGCGTGAAATTGATCTGGTCGAGGATCAGCCGCGCATTTCCCGGGTAGCTGAAGGAAACATTGCGGAATTCAATGCCGCGCCGGATCGGCCTCGGGATGGGCAGGGCATTGGGTTTGGACTGGATTGTCGGCCTCATCTCAAAAAATGCCAGCAAGTCTGTCAGGAACAGAGCCTGATCGCCGATGGCTGCGAGAGTCGAGAAGATCTGTTCGATATTGCTGCTCGCTTGTTGAATCGCTCCCGCAAGAAAAGTCAGAGAGCCGATGGTCAGCGCTCCCGCTAGTGTCCGCCATATCACGAACACATAAGCTCCGTAATATCCCGCGGTTCCAACCGTCGAGAGCATGGAGCCGGCAATCAGTTTTCGCCGCGACAGGTCGACATTCTCGTCATAAATGTCGTTCGACAGCTTGGTAAACCGGTCGCGCAAAAAATTTCGCAGACCGAAAAGCTTCAGTTCCTTGGCCGCTTCTTTGCTCCCGCCCAGAATGCGCAAATAGTCGAGTTGGCGCCGCACCGGCGTCTGTCGGAAATTCTTTTCGTATCCCAGGAAGGCGAAATGGCTCTCCCCAAGAAACGCCGGAACCACGCCCGCAATCAGCAGCAGCATCAGCCAGGGCGAAAACAGCATGATCGAAACCGATAGCGTCAGCGTGGTGATCGCCTGTTGCACCAGCCGGCCAATTGCCTGGATCATCACCAGCCGGTCCGTTGCCTGCACCCGCGCCCGCTCCAGCCGGTCGTAGAAAACCGGATCTTCGTAGGCCTGCAGATCCAGGCTAGCCGCATGATTCATAACCCGGATGCTAACGTAACGCGTGTACTTATCGGCCAGCAGCGAATCCGAATAGTCGATCGTGCGGATGAGGATGCTGTTCACAACCGCTAGCGCGAATTCCCCTGCGACCAGCCACCAGAAATCCGGCTTGATCGGCTCATGACCGGCAACCACATGCACAATCCGGTCAATGATCAGCTTGGTGATCCACAGCAGCCCAACTGGCAGGAAGGACGCAAATACACGTGCAACAACCCCAAAGATGACCACACCGGGGCCGGAATCCCACATGATTTTCAGAACCGCGGGAACATTGCGCAGCGCCGAGATGCGCTCCTGCCAGCCAGTCCAGTAACTCTTGCGATTCGCCATGCCTGGTCGCCACCGTCATCGAGCCGGTCACTGTCAGACGGAGGAACGTAATGAATGCCTGGAGTCTGACAGGGTTGCCGGTCCCGTACCAACGGCTTCAGCACAGATGCTAAAACCGCCGTCAAAGGTTTATCGTCCTCGACGTAAGTCTTGCGCTAATAATAGCCTAGAGACGGCGAATGCCGAAATGCAGGTTGCCGCCCTCCGTAGCCAGGCCGGGAAGTCACAGACTTGCCTTCGCCGTCCCAAGCGAGCATACCGTCTATCGTAGAAATCGCCTCTAACCCTCTGTCGCAATTCGCCATCCAACGGAGGCGACTTTGCGTACAAACGCATATATATAAAACTCATAATGATGAGCTTGCGCGGCCCAAACAAGCCCGGAAATGCACTCCTGTGCCCACGTTTCCATTGCCCCGCGCCTGCAAAGTTATGTAAACTTTCTTCAATTGGCTGGACTTGGTTCTTTTCATCTGCCTCCCCAACGGAGTGTGCAGTGCGTTCGCTTTCCTTTTTTTGCCTGTTAATTCTGGTTGCCATTCCCTGCGGTGCGGTTACGGCCAGCGATTACTACAACCACGTCATTTTCGATAACAGCATCACCTCCGACTACTACTATTACAGCGGCGGCCGCTCGGTTTTCCCTAGTACCGTTGAACTGCTCTCTGGATCGATCCCCGTCGAAAAGAAGAATTTTTTCTCGCCTCCCAACGCCTTGCGGCTGCAATGGCGCTCCGTCTCCGGTGGAAGCTGGGAAACCGAAGTCCGCGTCATCGATATGCGTAACCGCCTCACCAATTTCCTTGGCGACACACTTTACATGTGGTGCTACTCACCGGAAGAGATCTCTGCCGCCGATCTGCCTGCAATTCAGTTGGAGGATGAGCAACACAATTTCACCGCCCCTCTCAAGCTGGATGGCGTCGTGGCGGATATCCCGGCGAAGCGATGGATTCAGATCCGCTTGCCTCTTAGCGGATTCCAAACCGCTTCCGTCCATGCCTTTGAGGCCAGTCACTTGCACAGCATCTACTTCAGCCAGGGCGCAGCTGACAACCTTCCCCACACTCTGATCATCGATGAAATCAAAATCGATGACCGGGGCGCCGCGTCTCCGGTTGCGTCCGAAATCAGAAAAGCTCCTCACGCTCCGGGGAATATTCGCGCCAAGGGCTACGATCGCCACGTCGATATCAGCTGGGATCCCGTCGCGGATGCCGATCTGCAGAGCTATGTCGTCTACCGCTCGATTGGAAAACACAAATTCGAGCCCATTGGAATTCAGAGCGGCGACATCAATCGCTATGAGGATTTCATTGGCAGTTCTGGAGTGAAAGCCTCATATCGGGTAAGAGCAGTCGACCGTTCCTATCGGCGCTCGATCCTTTCGGGAGTGGCGACCGCATCTACCCGTGAACTTTCCGATGACGAGATGCTCACCATGCTGCAGGAAGCTTGCTTCCGCTATTACTGGGAGGGCGCGCATCCGGTTTCCGGCACGACGCTCGAAAATATTCCTGGAGATGACCGCATCGTCGCCACCGGAGCGAGCGGCTTCGGCATCATGGCGCTGATCGTGGGAGTCGATCGCGGATTCATCACGCGCGAGCAGGGAATCGAGCGCATGCAAAAGATCCTCGATTTTCTCGAGAAAGCCCCGCGCTACCACGGCGCCTGGTCTCACTTCATCAACGGCTACACCGCCAACACCATGTTGGTGTTTGGCATGTTCGATAACGGCGGCGATCTGGTTGAGACTTCTTTCCTGATGCAGGGTCTGCTCGCGGCTCGTCAGTATTTCAAGGGCCAGAGCGAAGCGGAACAGGACATCTATTCGAGAATTACCAACCTGTGGGAAAGCGTTGACTGGGAGTGGTATCAACACTCTCCGAGCGACAACGCGCTGCTATGGCATTGGTCTCCGCAGTGGTCGTGGTATCTCGATCATCGACTCACCGGCTGGAACGAAACCATGATCACGTATCTGCTGGCGATTGCCTCGCCCACTCACGCTATTCCAGCGGAACTCTACTACTCCGGCTGGGCGGGACAAGGTCCGGCGGCGGTCGCGTACCGTTCCGGATGGTCCGGTTCAAGCGCCGGCGATCGCTATGTAAACGGCCATACCTACTATGGCATTAAGCTCGACGTTGGCGAGGGGTCCGGTGGCCCGCTGTTTTTCACGCAGTATTCCTTCATGGGATTCGATCCGCGCGGAATTCGCGACCGCTACACCGATTATTTCGAAAACAACCGTGACATCGCGCTTATCGACCGTGCCTACTGCGAGGCCAATCCCGGCCACTATCAAGGCTACGGCGCGGATGATTGGGGTCTCACTGCCAGTGACGATCAGTTGGGCTACCTGGCTCACTCTCCCGACCTCACAACGGACGACGGCACCATCACTCCCACCGGCGCTCTTTCCTCGTTCCCTTACACGCCCCAAGCCTCCATGGACGCTCTGAAGTTTTTCTACCGCGACCTGGGCGATCGCCTCTGGGGAGTTTACGGTCCGCATGACGCCTTTAACTTGACGCACAACTGGTTTTCTCCGGTTTACATGGGACTCGATCAGGCCCCGATCGTCGTGATGGTGGAAAATTACCGCACAGGTTTGATCTGGAAAATGTTCATGTCCAATCCTGAGATTCAGCCGATGCTCGATAAAATCGGTTTTCGCCCCGATACGGCGGAAAAAACCGAGAAGGCATCCGTTGGGAAACACTGATACCGAGTCGCGGGACACGCCTGCCGATTGCCGCGACCACCCTTTGACCGTTCCGCACATCTAAAAAGAAAGCAATTTAGAGAGAAGCGCGATCCAAGAAAAACGGATTTCTAGACAAACCCTGATCCGCCATTCATTCACGTAGCGCCAAGCGCAAGGACATAAGGACATTTCGTATGAAAACACTATTGAGTGCTGTCGTCGCCAGCTTCGCCATGATCGGTTCTCTCGCGGCCCAGGGAAACCCCGCAAGTGGCTCCGCCCAGAGCTCAACCGTACCCTCGGCAGCCCAATCGAATACGGTCCAACGGAGTGCCATGCATCTAGCACCGGGCAGCGTAATTCCTGTTCAGCTCACCACAACCGTCGACGCCAAAAAAGCAAAACCCGGGGACGAGGTTTTCGCCGAAGTCACGATAGATCTGAAGTCTCAAAACGGCGAGATTGTCGTTCCAAAGAATACGAAGATCACCGGGAAGGTTACCGAGGCGCAGGCGCGCAACAAGCAGGAAAAGGAATCTGAGGTCGGCATTGCCTTCGATCATGCGGTCACGAAAGATGGCGCGAACGCGCCACTGCCCATGTCCATTCAGGCGGTCATCGCGCGTTCGTATCTCGCTGGAAATGGCAGCAACAGCGGCAACTCAAACGCTCAATCATCTCCGCAGGCTATGCCGCAATCTTCACCCTCACCGGGCGGCATGTCGCCAGGTGGCCGCTCGCCGGGAATGTCGCAGCCTCAAAACCCGAATCCTGCTGCCAATGAAGGCGAACAGCCGGCCAATACAACTAACTCCAATGCCCATCCGCACCCTGCGATTACCGGCCAAACTCAAGGGGTCCTCGGGATTGAGAACATGACACTGGCTGCAGCTCCGAATGCGGCCCAGGGCTCGGTTCTCTCGTCAGACAAAAGCAATGTCAAGCTGGAAAGCGGCACCTTGATGCTGCTCCGGGTGAACCCGTGAGCCCGACGCCCGCGCCTCCCGGCAAGCGGTACTGAACCCTTTCTTTCTCTTTGCTCTTTATCGGGCAAGGAACGAACCCGCCTATGCTGCCCTCTTGCGCGGCACCTTCGCGCCCTTCTTGCGCGCTTCGGAAAGCCCGATCGCAATCGCCTGTTTGCGGCTCCTCACCGTTCCGCCTTTGCCGCCCCTGCCGGATTTCAGGGTGCCCTGTTTTCGCCGGCGCATTGCACTTTCAACGGATTTAGCCGCTCCCTCACCGTATCGCGGATGGTTTGTCTTTTTTCCTTTTTTCTTCGCAGGCATGATTGGTCCCCTGTCAGGTTGGTAGGGCGAACCTGCGCAAAGGTTGTCATGGAAGGGCATTCATCGAGGGAGCATGAAAGCGCAGAAAAAGCGCTTATTCTGGTGTAAGAACATAAACTGCGTCCCGATCTCGGTCTTGGCGATTCAAGCAAGGGGCTCCTCGTGAATTCAACCAGTTCGGATACTCCTTTCCGCGATTGGACCAGCCTCGCGATTGCCGTGGCGCTGGGACCGTTATGTATCGCGGTCGGCTACCACGTTCGCGGGTTGGTGTTCGGGGCGGCCGCTGGAGCATGGATTCTCGTTTGTGCCGTTGTGGTTCCAGCGCTCGTGCTTGCCGCGAGGCGTTTCAAGTTTCTGGTTTGGCAGGTCGCGCTTATTTCGATCACAGTATCGGTGCTGGGAGATGCCCTGCGTTTGAACGCGATGCACCGAAGCGAAGTCCCCGCGGGAGCATTTGTCTTCTGGGCGGGTGGCACCCTGTTCTCCTCGCCACTGCCTGTTTACTTAGCACTAAGGCCGCTATCCGTGCGGCACCGCTGTATCGCGGCGCCATTAATCGCCCTCGGCGCATTGCTGCTCTGGCTTGGCATCAAGAGCATTACCGGATAGTTCAAGCGTTAGATGGAAGTCCATCTGGTTCCGAATTCGGTCCAGTCAGAAGATTCCGCCTAGCTCCATTCAACAATTGAGCTTTGCCTGCATGCGACAATAGAAACGGCAGTGCGGAGGACAGACATCAAAATGCCATACGCCACCATCGCTTATCCGAAGATGAAGTCCGCTCTTATAGTTTTCGCCTGCGCCGCGCTTCTGATCGCGATTTCGACCATCGGTTCGGCGCAGAATACGCGCGCGAAGGATTCCGGAAAAGCCGTAACGGCGAGCGCGGCGACGCCGTCAGCCGCCTTGGTCGCCCGCGGTAAGTACATCGTTGAAGGTCTTTCGCGCTGCGGCCAGTGCCATACGCCCCGTGACAGTAATGGCAACCCAGAAGCGAGCGAAGAGCTCCAGGGCGCAGCAGTCTGGTTGCAGTCGGCTGAGCCCGTCGAGGATTGGCCCCTCAAGGCGCCTCGCATCGCCGGTATTCCTCCAGGAAGCGATGCCGACATGATCAAACTGCTGACCACCGGAATGTGGAGCGACGGTAAGCCTTTGCGTCCGCCCATGCCCCAATTCCGCATGACTGAGTCAGATGCCGAGGCGGTGGTTGCTTACCTTAAATCCTTGCCGTAGGTGAGACAGGACAGCCGCCTGGTACTCCTGCTTACTCGCGCGGGACGAATTTGGCTTGCGCGTCAGTAGTCGTCTCTCTCGTTCCGCAACTTATTTGCAAGTTTCTTTATCTCTTTTTCCCGCGTTATATTCACAACGCCGCGGGTGTCGTCGAAAAGGCTGTCGCCCAAAAGCACAAGCAGTTTGGCCTTGAGTCTTGCCCTTGGTACCAGCCGCTCCGGTACAACGAATGTGCGTCGTGGCGGAGAACACGTCAGAGCGCCCCCAGGGACCGCATTCGTGAGATTGGGTTCCGGCGCTCGCGAGTCCTCGCCCACCTGTGCGCCAGCGAAGGCAGCAGTAACAATGAGAGACAACAGAAGAAAGCTCGCTTTCCGCACATTCCTACCTCCCCTTGCACCCGAAAAGAACCCTGCTTTTCGCGGCAACAGAGAGATGGCCGTTTGCTTCTGCCGGTTGGCAGTCTAGGTAAATGCAGTTGCTGGGATACGGCGCGTCCGGTATGAAGAGGTGATTGGTAAGAACCGGGAACGGAAAATGAAGCGAGCGAGAAACGAAAAACTCGCCGCAAGCACTTCTGGCGCGTGTTTACGCTTTCTCGGCGGCGTGTTTCCTCACTCCGTTTTATTCGCTTCGAAAGCAGCTTCTTCGCTTTTTCAAGCTCGGCACGGCGTCCGGCGGCAAATTCTTTCCGGATCGATTGATGTAGTAGGTGAGCATGCGCATTCCCGATTCCGGTCCTTTCGGTGAAACCTTCTGCAGAACAATCACGGTGTCCCCTCGCCAGAGGCCAAATAAAGCAAAAGGCACGCCGTATGGGCATGCCCTTTTTCTTGCACTCAGCTCACTATCCAGCGGTCCTCAGTCGTAGGTGAATGTGAGTTCGTCGAGGTAAACCGAGTAAGGAGATTGACTCGAATTGCCGTCTTGCTGGTAGTTAATGGTTATTCCATACCACCCTGGCGCCGAGCCAGGATTGTAATATTGGTTTACCGTGCTCGTTTTTCCATTGAGCGTGATCGACTGGTACAACAGCTGGTTGCTGGAAGTTCTCTCGACCTGAATTGTCAGGTGGTTCCACGAATTGCTTACCGGGTTGCAGGCAATGCCCGTGGGAACCCAGGTGGAATTTACGTTATCCCAGATATCCCATTCGTTACCCCCCGCAACCCGGCATTCGTGGCCCCATATATATCCCTGGTTGTTGAAGAACTGGTTGATGTCAAATTCAACTGCCTGCGACAGGCCGATGTCGCCAGCCCAGAAATACACGTCGTAGGTGAAGTTGTGCAGGGTCGGTACCAGCGTGTGGTTCGGATCTGGCATTCCCTGCGAGGAGTCGTCGCCGATCAGGTGATTGTTAAAGAGGGCATCGCCATAACCTTCACCTCCGGCAAGATACATTTGTATCGCCTCTCCACTCATGGAGGGCGATTTGATGTTCTGCGTAAACGAGAAAGTGATGTCGTCGCACGGCGAAGGCGAACAATCGACATAGGTCGGAGCTCGCTGCCCATAGTCGGCCCAACCGCCGCTATGCTGCAGTTCGCCGAATGAGCTTCCGTCCCCGCTCACCGTAATCGTCACTGGTGTCGTCGCCGCTCCGCCGCATCCATCCCACTCCTCGACCGTCGTGTGGTACGTCCCCGCGCTTAACGAAAGGTTGTAGTTCATGCTCGCCCCATTGACCACGTAAGCCAAAACCCCGGGCGCTGTGTAGATGCCCATTGACGACACTCCTTTCGAGCAAGAGGTAGTCGCCGTCGCTGTGTAATTTACCGGAGAACCGACCGTGCTGTTATCCGCCGGCGAGCTTACCGACACGCCCGAAGATCCGCCTGCTTTCACCGTGATCGTGATTGGCGTCGTCGCGGCTCCGCCGCAATTGTCCCATTCTTCGACAGTTGTGTTATAGGTCGCCGGGCTCAGATCCAGGGTGGTGTTCAAGCTGTCTCCATTCACCACGTATGCCAGAACACCAGGAGCGGTATAGATGCCCATCGAACCAACGCCCTTCGAGCACGTGGTGGTAGCCGAGGCGACGTACGTTACCCCACCGGTGATGGTCGCGCCGTTCGCTGGTTCGCTCACCGACACCCCGGCAAACGCCGCTGGGATACAGACTGCCGACAGACACACCAATAGCGATAATGATCTCAGCATCAAAAATCCTTTCTCAGATTACGGATTTATTTCCTTCCGAGTCGCAGAACTCGATCTCTGGCGAACCGGCGGTTGCGCGCGTGAGCGGACGCGCGGCTTAGGAAAGAAGTGGCGGTTGGGTGGCGCTTAGGTTTAGAACGGCTAACTTCAAGTCATCCTTGAAGGCCAGCGGCTGCCACTGGATCAGGTGATCTACAAAGGTAATCCGTTAAACAGTGTAGCGAGGATACCAGAATTCCCCGATCCGGCAAACAAAAAAGCCGTCTACCGCACTCGGAGGTTGTAGTCCCGTATCAACATCCAAGTCCGCTCTCTGCCGCCGATTGCGGGTAGCGAACAGCAGCGGCCAGCGTTAACAGCCAGGGCGCACCTCGCGGTGCGCCCTGATCGACATACGCCATTTTGTTCAGATCAGTTGTAGGTGAAAGTTAACTCATCCAGATAAACGGAGTACGGCGACTGTTCGTAGTTGCCGTCCTGCTGGTAGTTGATGGTGATCCCGTACCACCCTGGCGCGGAGCCAGGACTATACGTCTGGTTCACCGTATAGGTTTTTCCATTCAGCGTGATCGATTGATACAGCAACTGATTGCTCGAGGTGCGCTGCACCTGAATGGTGAGGTGATTCCAGGAGTTATTAATCGGATCGCAGGGAATCCCTGTGGAAACCCAGTGTGCGGTTACATTGTCCCAGATGTCCCAGACATTAGCCCCGGCCAGCGTGCACTGATGGCCCCAAATCCATCCCTGGTTGTTGAAAAATTGATTGATGTCGAACTCCAGCGCCTGCGACACGCTCAGATCGCTGGTGTAGAAGTACACATCATAGGTGAAGTTGTGTACGTTGGGGACGATTTTGTGGTCCGTATCCGATAGCCCCTGCGATGAATCGACGCCAATGAGGTGATTGTTGAACAGAGCGTCGCCATATGCTTCGCCGCCGCTCAGATAGGTTTGCATCGACTCCCCGCTCATCGAGGGAGATTTGATGTTCTGCGTAAGGGAGAACGTGATGTCGTCGCACGGCGAAGGCGAGCAGTCGACAAATGTTGGAGCTCGCTGCCCGTAGTCGGCCCAGCCACCGCTGTGCTGCAACTCGGAGAATGACCCTCCGATACCGCTGTCGCTGACCGTGATGGTAACCGGTGTCGTCGCCGCTCCGCCGCAGTTATCCCATTCTTCGACAACCGCGTTATAGGTTCCCGGGCTCAGCGCCAGATCATAGTTCATGCTGTCTCCGTTCACGACATAAGCGAGCTGATACGGAGCCGTGTAAATGCCCATCGAGCCCACGCCTTTCGAGCAGGTTGTGGTCGCCGTCGCTGTGAAATTTACGGGCGATCCCACGGTGCTGTTATTTGCGGGGGAGGTTACCGAGACGCCGGACGATCCGCCGGATTTGACGGTGATGGTGACGGGAGCAGTTGTCGCGCCCCCGCAGTTGTCCCATTCTTCTACGACTGTGTTGTAAGTCCCGGGGTCGAGCGTGAGTGTGGTGTTCATGCTGGCGCCGTTGACCACATACACCAACACTCCTGGTGCGGTGTAAATTCCCATCGAACCCACTCCCTTCGAGCAAGTCGTGGTGGTCGCGGTTGCGACGAAAGGCACAGGCCCGGAATAGGTTCCGTCGTTGGAGGGTGAGGTTACGTTTACGGTAGCGAATGCAGCAGGAGCGAAGAAAGCGGTCAAGCACACGAGCATGGTGAAAGACTTCGACATGCGATGCGTCTCCAGGTTTGGATTGTTTTGGCTTGCCGACAGCAGAACTGCAGCGCCCTCAGCGAGCACGTCGAGGGCTCAGACGAAGTGGTGCAAGTTGTGGCGCATACCGCATGCAACCAGTTTCACCATCGGCTGGGGGAGACTTGCACAGCGGGAAACTGATCGGATAATTTCCCACGAAAGTACCAGAAACACCCGATTCACCCAAGAAAAAAGTGTGTGCTATACAACCGGAGGTGCAATCGGAAGTTCTAGTCCGTTCGAACTGCTTCTCTTGACCCGCCGTTCGGAACGCATTTTTCCGGTCCTCTTCCGGCAACCTTCCCGCATGACCGCGATTCTAAGCTGCGTCTCAGGTAAGGCTGAACTCTCCGCTTAGGAGTTGATCCGTGAAGGACCGCTCGATTTTGCTCTTTTGTGTTTTTTTGCCTGCCGCGCTCGCCCTTGTGCTTGCTGGAATCGGATGCCAGGGAGTAACCGGTTCTTCGACTACGCCTTCCCCAACGAAAACTCTGGCTTCGGTTTCCGTCACTCCCGCGACGGTTAGCATTTCCACTGGCGCTACCCAGCAATTTACCGCGACCGCGAAATACAGTGACGGCTCCACGGCGAACGTCAGCTCAAGCGTGACTTGGTCGGTTGGAAGCGCGGCCATCGCCTCGGTCAGTAAGACTGGGCTCGTGACCGGCGTGGCTTCGGGCTCAACCAGCGTTACTGCTTCTCTAAGCGGAATGACCGGCACAGCTGCGCTTAGCGTGCAACCCGGCACGGTAACGAAGACGCTCCAGTCGATTGCCGTTTCTCCCACCACGGCGAGCATCGCGGTCGCTGCAACCGAGCAGTTTTCGGCAACGGGCACTTATAGCGACGGGTCTACAGCGAACCTGAGCAGTTCGGTCACTTGGACGTCCTCGTCGTCCTCAGTCGCAACCATCAATTCGAGCGGCCTTGCGACCGGCGTGGCCGGCGGTTCGGCTACTGTCACCGCTGCCCTTAGCGGCATCACCAGCAATTCGGCGGCGCTCACCGTGACCGCGCTAACAGTCACCTCAATCAGTGTTACGCCAACCTCAGCCAGCACTTCGGTGGGGGGCACCGAGCAGTTCACCGCCACGGCCACCTACAGCAACGGAACGTCAGGCAACGTGACCTCGACCGCAACCTGGGGAGTCAGCAGTTCCAGCGTCGCGACCATCAATTCGAGCGGCCTGGCGATCGGGCTGGCGGCAGGAACCACCGGCGTGACCGCTTCTCTGGATAACTTTACCGGCAGTGCAACGCTCGACGTTACGCAGGCCACGATGACCGGCGTCAACATCCCCATGTATCACGTGGATGAAAATCGCAGCGGAGCGAATCTGAACGAAACGCTTCTGACTCCGGCCAACGTCACCTCTGCGAGTTTTGGCAAGCTCTTTTCCCAACTTGTGGATGGTTACGTGTACGGTCAGCCGCTGCTGATCTCAAACCTAACCATCGCCGGCGCTACTCACAACGTTCTCTTCGCAGCCACGGAAAACGACAGCGTCTACGCCTTCGACTCCGACAGCAACACCGGGAGCAATGCGAATCCGTTGTGGCAGGTATCGCTGTTGCAATCCGGCGAGACGCCCCTGACCGATGGCCCCATTCAACCCGTCGAGGGCGTAACCTCCACTCCCGCGATCGACACTACGACCAACACGATGTACGTGGTTTCCACGGAAACTTCATCCGCCGCCGGAGGCACGTTCCGGCTGAATGCGCTGGATATCACCACCGGAGCGCAAAAGCCCGGCAGCCCGATTCAGATTACTGCTTCGGTCAGCGGATCGAATGACACGACCCTCGGTACCGACTGCCTGCAGCGAGCCGCGCTGCTGGTTCTTCCTGGGCCAACTGCATCGGTGTTCATTGGCTTCGGCAGCTGTCACAGCGGATGGTTGCTGGCTTACACGTACGATGGGTCTACCCTTACCCAGACCGGTGTATTCAACATGAGCCCAAACCTGTTGGGCGAGGGCACATACGCCAGCGCCGGCGGAGTCTGGATGGGCGGCGGCGGACCAGTTTCAGACGGCAACTATGTTTAT
>JASICF010000557.1 GCA_030044775.1 Candidatus Sulfotelmatobacter sp.
GCCTCTGCGGCGATCTTTCCAAGCTCTTCCACCGGCTGCAGAACTCCAGTCTCGTTGTTGGCCATCATGACCGAAATCAGCTTCGTGTTGGGACGCAGCGCTCGCCGCACATCGTCGGGATCAATCAAGCCGCGGTTGTCCACCGGAACGTAAGTAATTTCGCAACCAATTTCCTCGAGATGCTTGCATGCATGTAGAACCGCGTGATGTTCGATCGTCGATGTAAGAATGTGGTCGCCATCGCCAGCTAATCCTGCGATTGCAAGATTGTCGGCTTCCGTTCCGCCGCTGGTAAAAACAATCTCCGACGGTCGACAACCGAGCAGCGCCGCCACCGACTCGCGGGCGTTCTCGACTGCCGCACGCGTCTCCTGCCCATAACTATGAATCGACGAAGCGTTGCCGAAGCGCTCGCCGAAGTACGGACGCATGGTTTCGAGCACTCCCGGCAGAGCCGGTGTCGTCGCGTTATTGTCGAGGTAAATGCGGGGCATAAGCTTCGATTTCTATTCTACTAGCGAGAGCGAAGCGTCCTACGCAGAACTGTGCGGCCGGCCTAAGTGAAAACTATCGGTTGGCCATCACCTGAATCCCACGCAAGCCGGTCAGGTTTTCATCGGCGGTCACCAGAGTAAGGTTGAAAACCTTCGCCGACGAAGCTATAAAGTGGTCGGCTGGATCTCCGTGCGGGAAATCGAACGACATTACCGCGAGCGCGACTTCAACCGTTAAAGGTGCTTCGACTATCTGAAGGTCCGCAATCGTGGTCGCGACCCACTCGGCAACGTTTCGAGGCAACTGGAGACGTCCCTTACGAAGCAACACGATCAACTCTCCCACGCTGAGAGGAGATAACCACAGTTCATTTGTGGGATCGGTGAGAGATTCCTTTACGCGCCGTGCTAGGCGCTGGGGTTCTAACGCGCTCCACAACCAGATGTGAGTGTCGAGCAGCAGCTTCACCGCGAGGCTTCCCAGTCATCCCAACTGCCAGTTGGACCGACAATATCCCCCAGAATCTTTCCGGTTCCCACCATGGTTCCCAACCGCCGCCCCGTAGGCTTTCCCGGAGAAGCTGGGACGACTTCCGCCACCGGCTTGCCAAAGCGGGTCACACGAATCGGCTTGCGGGTCTTGCAGACTTCTTCGAGGATGCCGAGGCATTTGGCTTTGAACACCGATATGGCTACTTCTTTCATGGCCTTATCGTACTATGGTCAATGACCATGGTCAACTTACCGAAGCCACACGTGGTCGCTTAGTTTGCCTCAGGCGGCTACTTACCCACGCGAGATCCCTCGTCCCGCTGGTGAAAACGCGGGACTTCGGGATGACGCCGGAAGAGTGAAATTGTTGGAATTTTCAAACTAAGACACTACCAAGCCAAAGGAAACGCCACGGCCCTTCAGGACAGTCGACGGGCGTCTATTGATGCTTCGGAACCTGCTTTTCTCCTCGCTTCCGCTCACTTCCCTGCTCGACGGCAGCTTCCATCTCCTTGCCAATCGTTTTCATAAGACCGTCGCTGTAGAGGTCCATGTGGGTTTTTCCTGGTAAGTAAGTGAACTGCGCGCGGATGCCGAGCTGCTTCATGGTTTCGTCCAGCAAATGAGCGGGTGTGTCGAGATGGAAGGTGTCAGCAGTGCCGACGGTGAGATGAATCTTGTCTTGCAGCAGCGGTCGCAGTTCGGCGGCATGGCCGCGAAGAATCGCGGCGATGTCGTATTTTTCCCAGGCCTTCGCTACTACCGGATCGATCACGCCCGTAGCGCGGTCGAAGAGCTTCTCGGGAGTTCCATCCTTCGCGCGCGGGCTGAATACCCATTCGAACGAAGCGATCTGGCCACCGTACGAGCCTAATACATACTCTTGCCGGGTATATTGTTCGAGCGACATTACTTCCTGTCCGTCCATGCGCACCAGCGGCCACGGTTTACCTTGCGCATCGTAATAGAAATTCGGCAGAGGTGTTCTCGTGAGATCGGGCCCGGTGAACGCTCGAAAATCCGAGGGATCAGGCGCGGTCGGCCACGTGCCGCCAAAAACCTTCGGATGCGCCACCTGAAGCCACAGCGCCGCCCATCCGCCGGAGGAGTGGCCGGTCAGAAAGCGTCCGCTGGGTCGGGCCATCATGCGGTATTTCTTTTCGAGATAAGGGATCAGTTCCGTGGTGAGCGCTTTGCCCCACGGACCGTTGTTGACCGAGTCAGCGAACTCATGGGTGCCGCCGGGGCACGACTCGTCGAGCAAGACGTAAATCATCGGCGGCAGGTCGCCGCTGGCCATGCCTTTGGCATATCGCGATACCACTCTCTCGGCAAGCGAGTGCAGATCGGCCCCGAACCCGTGCGTCCAATACACAGTCGGATAGCGGCGCGTGGACTTTTCATAGTTTGGCGGCAACAGGACTACGCCGCGCATATGAATCGGGCGGCCCCAGAATGCGCTGAGCGCGCGGCTTTCGAAATCGAGCATCTCGCCGGCAGCAGGCGTAGGAGCCGGCCTTTCTGGAATCGCGGTGCTCAGCGTCAATTCGATGGCGCCAGCTTGCGCGGGATTGAATTGCTTGAGTGCAACCACCTCGCTGCGCACATCGCCCGATTCGTCCTTGTTGTAGACATAGCGATGCGTCTCGTCGAGCAACGCCATTACCTGATAATCCCCGGCAGGTGCCTGCGCCAGAGGCGCGGGATAAGATGGCTCGTTGCCATACAGTTCGATGGTCTCTCCGGGCTCAATGTGGTCGATCTCGCGTGCTTCGACGCGGACAGAGCGCGCCTCAGGTCCGAAACCGAGGCCAAGTTCCTTTTCCGGTGTGGGCGATGACGAAAGGAAAATGATCAGGCGTCCCGACCGCGGTTCACTGCCGAGTGCGGGATCAAGCTTGACGCGGAAATAAAGTGGGCCGTTCTGAGCCTGAAGAGCACACGAGACCGCGAATACGAAAAGGAAGAGCCGCGAAAGAAAATAGCCGGGCGAACGATGTGTCATGCGCGGCATTCTAGCAAACTAAACAGAAAATATTGATCGACGAAACTACTTATACTCCGATCACCCCGCACAACTCCTTTACTGCCGCCGCACTCTTATCGAGACCAGTTTTTTCTTCTGCAGTCAGCTTGATTTCGATAATCTGTTCCAGACCCTTCGCGCCCAGCTTGCACGGCACGCCGACGAAGAGTCCGCTGATGCCGTATTCGCCTTGCAGGTACGCCGCGCAGGGCAGGATTTTCTTCTTGTCTTTCAGAATCGCTTCGACCATCTCCGTCGCGGCCGCCGAAGGGGCGTAGTATGCCGAACCGGTCTTCAGATATTTCACGATCTCCGCTCCACCGTCGCGCGTGCGTTGCAC
>JASICF010000072.1 GCA_030044775.1 Candidatus Sulfotelmatobacter sp.
AGGCCCGCGGCAGCAACGACAACAAATGCCAAAGCCATCTCGACATAAACCAACGGCAACCTCGCTCGTCCACCTCTGCGGTCGCTCACTGAGCGAGTTCGCCGGTGGAGCAGGTTCTCTGCCGTCCCGCGGCGCGCGACCAAGAGCGCCGGAATCATGCCGAATGCCGCAGAGAGGAGCAGCGCCACAAGCATGGCGATAATAAAAGCGGCTGGGCTGGCATGCACTTCTGCTTCCTCGCCAATGAAGTAGTCGGGCACCAGCGAAAGAATCGGATTCAGCGCCACCATGCCGAGCGCGCAGCCCACCCCCCAGCCAGCGCTCCTAGCACAACGCTTTCCATCACAAACTGGCGGGTCACGCGAAACCATGTGGCCCCAAGAGCCAGACGAATGCCGACATCGCCTTGCTTCGATAGGACCCGCGCCAACAAGAGATTGGCAATGTTGGCCGCTGCGATTAGTAGAAGCAGCCCCGCAGCTGCGAGCAAAACGTAAAGAGCCACACGCAGATCGCCCACCACCAGGGAACGGATGTTGGCAGCCGTGTAAACCAACCCTCCGTATTCCGGATTTCTGCCTTTGTATTCGGTTTCCACCTGGCGTGCCAGAACCTGCAGTTCTTTGTCGATCTGGCTCTGAGAAATCCCCTTTCTGGGTATGCCAGCCACTCGCAAGGTTCGTTCGCTTCGATCGACCGATGCGGGGTCCAGGTGCAACGGGATGAAAATATCGGCTCCCCATTGTTGGACCCGCCGCGGCGTGATGCCCACGATCGAATATGGGACACCGTCCAGCCGGATCGTGCTTCCGACGATTCCCGGATCTTGCCGGAAGCGTCGTGTCCACAATCGATAAGTCATCACGGCGACGTTCTCGCCGCCGGGCCAGTCCTCCTCTGTCGTGAACACACGGCCGTAAATGGGCACAATTCCGTAAAGCTGGAAAATGTTCGCAGTGGCTCGGACCACGGGAACCCTTTCGGGAGTTCCGGCTTGCGCTGCTGTTTCCTCGAGCGTCTGGCTCGAATAGGTATTTGCAAAAAGCCCGTCAAACGATTTCTGTGCGCGGACAAGATCGAAATACTCCGGCGCTGAAAAAGCCCAGGTTTCCGACTGGACGGTCCTGAACTGCTGGCTCAGAATCTCCGCGCGATAAGTTTGCTCGGTGGGTCCAAAGTGGATGTACGCTCCATCCAAAATGCTGTACAGGACGGCGGTGGCCCCCACGCCGAGCGCCAGCGTGACAATCGCGGCAATCGAGAAGCCGGGCGCCTTAATGAGAGCCCGCAAAGCGTGGCGAACATCCTGAAGCAGATTTTCCATGACTATTTTCGCGAGTTAAGAAGCAAGCGCGCAACCCGAATCACTCATACCGCAGCGCGACCATAGGATCGACTTTCGCCGCTCGGCGCGCGGGAATGAATCCCGCAAAAGCCGCCACAATTGCCAGCACCACAACCACTGCTCCCAACGAAAGCGGGTCCGTGCTCTTCAAGCCAAACAGGAAGCTGTGCAAGGTGCGGCAAACAATCAGCGCCAGCGGAATCCCCACTGACAACCCCATGGCCACCAGCAGCATGCCTTCGCGAAGCACCATTTCCATCACATCGCCGCGGCCCGCGCCCAGTGCCATGCGCACGCCGATTTCCCGCGTGCGCCCTGCCACGGTGTAGGACATGACGCCGTAAAGGCCGACGCAAGCCAGCAGCAATGCCAGTCCGGCAAAGAACGTAGAAAGCTTGGCCAACAAAATCTGATTTGCTGCGCTATCCGAAACCAGGGTGTCGAGCGTGCGCACCCAGGAAATCGGCAGATGAGGATCGGTAGCTTTGATCGCGCTTGTGATGTCGCCAATAGCTGCGCCTGGCGCACCCGCAGCTTGAGCTTCGATCACAATCTGGGTCGGCATCGGCACCTGCTGAAAAGCCATATAGAACCTCGGCCGCACATCTTCACGCAGGCTGGTGTCCTGATCCTTGGCATTACGCGAAACCCCTATCACCGTGAACGGCTTGTCGAGCCAATTCTGGTCATCGATCCTGAATTGCCGCCCGATAGGATTCTGACCCGCGAAGAAGTGCTTGACCATGGCTTCATTCACCACAGCAACCCGCGTCGAAGTCGCAGTGTCCTGGGCTTCGACTCCACGCCCCTCGAGGATGGGAATGCCCACCACTCTGAAATAGTCCGGACCAACACAATCTTCCGTCGAAGTGCGATTTTCTGCGTCGTCGGTTACAAATCCCGGCACGATGACGGCATCATCGGACTCCGTGCCGCTGAATAGACCGTTCGTGGAGTACGTTCCTGCGTGCAGTTCCGGGAGGTTGGCGACCCGCGCGAGAAGTTCCGGCGCTAACTGCTTCATCTTTTCATTCGCATACCCGGCGGCCACAGGATCGACTCGGGCGATAACCAGGCGATCGCGGTTGTACCCGAAGTTTTGCGTCATCAGCTTTTGCAGGCTGCGCACCAGCAGCGTAGCGGCAAACAGAACCAGCAGCGAGAGCGCTACTTGCGCCGCGATCAATCCCTTGCCCCATCCGAAACGCGAGCCACCTCCGTGCGTGGCGCGGCTGGCATTTTTCAGCGCCGGAGTGACGCTCACCCCAAGCGTTTTCAATGCCGGGGCCAATCCAAAAAGGATTCCGGTAAACAGCGACACAGTTACCGTGAACGCCAGCACGCGCACGTCCGGAGATAACGGCAGGTCAACGCCCGATCCAAAAACCTGAACCAGCAACCGCACGCCGAATACCGCCAGCAGGGAACCGGCAAGGCCGCCGATAAGAGCGAGCAGAACGCTCTCGGTAAGCAGTTGCTGTAGAAGCCGGCGCTGGTGAGCGCCAATGGCAAGGCGGATGGCAATTTCGCGAGTGCGTATCGCCGCTCGCGCAAGCAGCAGGTTCGCGACATTCACGGATGCGATCAACAACACCAGACCGACAATCCCCATCAGTAAAAGCAACGGAACCCGGTAGTCTCCGCGCAGCTCGGATAATCCAGTTCCGCCGGCAGAAACATTGATGTGCAAATCGCGAATCGCCTTCCTGTCGTCGGACGAAAGCGGCGCGCCGTAGTCTCCCTTCTGCGCCTGCTGGAAAACAACGTTCAGGTTGGCTTCCGCTTGCGTCGCGACCACGCCCGGTTTCAAACGCCCAATCAGATTGAGCCACGAAGTGTTCGGCGCGTTGCGCCAATGACGTCCCCGAAAAATCTCAGGCTGCATGCTGAGCGGCACGTACAGCGCCATTCTTTCGCCGACCACTTCTCCCTCAAATCCCGCTGGGGCTACCCCGATGACCGTGAATGGCGCATCATTGAGCCGAATCTCGCTGCCGATGATCGAAGGCGAACTTCCGAACTTCCGCTGCCAGCAGTCATATCCGAGGACCACGACGGGGTTGGCATTTTCCGCGGTGTCATCCGAATCGGAGATCAATCGCCCCGCCGCCGGTTCGAGGCCGAGCACGGTGAAGTAATTCCCGCTCACCATGCGGCCGGTAACTTTTTCATCCAAAGGCCCACCCTGCCCGGTCGACACTTGAATGTGATGATCGCTTGCGGAGGCGATCAATCCGTTGAAGACGGAATTCCGGTCTCGCAATTCCTTATATAGAGGATAAGAAAACAGATCGGCGCGCGGCGTTCCGTTGGAGCGTGAATTGACTTGCGTGGGGTCGCCCACTGCGACGAGCTGCTGAGGCTCTCTGACCGGCAGCATCTTGAGCAACAGCGCGTTCACCACGGTGAAAATCGCCGTATTGGCTCCGATTCCGAGCGCCAGCGTGATCACGGCGACAGCCGTAAACCCCGGGGTCTTGCGCAACTGCCGCAGGCCGAAACGAATATCCTGGAATAGCCGGTTCATAGGTTTTCTCTACTCGTAACGCAACGCCACCACCGGATCCACCCGGGTCGCGCGATACGCGGGAAAGATGCTGACCAGCAACGAAATTCCCACCAGCAATACCGCCACTGCGATAAAGGTCAACGGGTCAGTTGCTTTGACGCCGAAAATCAGGCTCGATACAAAGCGCCCGAGCGCCAATGCCCCGGCAACGCCGATTGCAACTCCGAGCAGCGTCGGCCTCGCGCCTTCAATCAGGACCATGCGCAGCACATCGCGAAGCGAAGCGCCCAGCGCCAGGCGAATTCCGATTTCCCGCACCTGCTGCCTCACGCTGTACGACAAAACGCTGTAGATGCCGATCGCGGCCAGCAGCAAGGCCAGGCCTCCGAATGCGCCTAGCAGAAGCATGTTCAGGCGCTGCTGCGAAATGGAATTCGACACTACTTCGTCCATGGTCATGATGTCGCGCAGAGGAATCTCGCTGTCCACCTCGTGCACCGCGCCCGATACGGCCGAAACCATGCTCGCCGGACTGGTTGTCGAGCGAACCACCAGCGACGTCGAGAATGAATTCCATCCACCGGTCGAGGGTGTCGAAACCTGATCGATCGGCATATAGATGGTGGCTGCGGTGTCTGTCTCGTCGAGCGTATCCATCTTCACGTCACCCACAACTCCCACAACCGTTCTCACCGCATCGGGGAAGAACGTCATCGTCAGGCGCTTGCCAATCGGATCTTCCCCCGGCCAGAATTGTTTAGCCATTGCCCGGCTGATCAAAATTGCCGCAGGCCTTCCGGCGACGTCGCCCTCATCGAAGTCGCGCCCCCGGAGCAGGGGAACATGAAGCGAGTGCATGTAGCCCGCGCTGATGAAGCAAACATCCACTTCCGGCTGATCCGCCATAGCGAGGACCGGCCTGCCTTCGATGGCGATGGGCTGGTGCGAGCGGTCTCCGCCCAGTGGAATGTCGTCGATCACGCCCGCAGATTCCACGCCCGGCAAGGCTCGTACCCGCTGCAGAACGCGATCGATAAAGCCGATTTCTTGTGTCGGCGAAGGAAACTTCGCGCGCGCCACGGAAACCGTCATGGTCAGGACCCCGCGCGCGTCGAATCCCGGATTCACCCGCTCGAGCTGCCAGAAGCTGCGAATCATCAAACCTGCTCCGAACAGGAGTACGAGCGAGAGCGCGACTTCTCCAACCACGAGAATTTTGCGCGTGCGATTGCCGCCCGAATCGGTGTCTGTTCGCCCCAGTCCTTGTTTGAGAGCTTGACTTACATTCGCGCGTGCCAGGCGGAGAGCGGGAAGCGTGCCGGCGGCAATGCCCGTGAGTAGAGAGATGAGAGCAGTAAAAAGTAAAACTCGCGGGTCCAGGCCAACATCCACCTGGTGCGGCAGCTTATCGCCCAGAAAAGCCACGATCAGGTGAATGCCATAGCTTGCGCAGCTCAGGCCGAGCGCCCCTCCGGCAATTGCCAGCAGCACAGTCTCGGTGAGCATTTGCCGCAACACACGCGCTGAAGACGCGCCCATCGCCGTGCGGATGGCAATTTCTTTTTGTCGCGCAAAAGCTTTCGCCAGCATAAGGTTTGCCACGTTGACGCAAGCAATCAGCAGAACAAAGCTCACTGCCCCCAGCAAGACCAGCAGCGCGGGGCGCACATCGCCGACCAGATCGTCGCGCAACGGCACAATTAACGCACCCCAACCCTTATCGTCCTCCGGATACAACTGCTCCAGGCGGCTCGAGATCGTGTTCATTTCGGCTTGCGCCTGCGGCACCTGCACGCCGTTTTTCAGCCGTGCGAAGACTCCGTAGTGGTGCTCGCCGCGAACCGCGCGCTCCTGGTCCGTCCACCCCATCGGAGTCCAGACCTGCGCAAAGTCAGGAAAACGGAAAGATGGCGGCATAACTCCGGCGACCAGATAACTTTGCCCGTCCATGGTGATGTTGCGGCCGACGATCTCGCGACTCGAGGCAAAATGTTCCTGCCAGAAGCGGTAGCTGAGAACCAGCACATTGGAGCGGCCGGGCTGATCCTCTTCTTCAGAAAAGACGCGGCCCAGCATCGGTTGAACCCCCAGCGTCGGGAAAAAACTGGCAGACACCGCGCCCGCATCTACCTGTTCAGGTTTGTCGCTGCCCGTGAGGGCGAACCCGTGATAGGTGTAAATCGCCATGTCGTCGAAAACGTGGTTCTCCCTCCGCCAGTCAAGGTAGTTCGCCGCCGACACAGAAAATGTAGTCATCCCCGGGAAGCTTTTCGCCGGCGGCGTATGCCAGACTCGCACCAGGCGAGCGGGATCCTTGAATGCCAGTGGACGCAGCAAAACCCCATTCACTACACTGAAAATGGCCGTGTTCGCGCCGATTCCCAGAGCCAGCGTCACGACCGCCACTGCCGCAAATCCCGGACTTTTCTTCAACTGACGAAGCGCGTAGCGAATATCCTGAATGACTCCATTCATGGTTTTTCCTCACTCATATCGCAACGCCACCATAGGATCGACCTTCGCCGCGCGCCGCGCGGGCAAATAGCTAGCCAACATGGCCACACATATGAGAATGATTGGAACCACAATAAAGGTCAGGGGGTCGCTTGGACCGATCCCGTAGAGCAAGCTGGCCATCAGCCGCGTCAACAGTAGCGCGGCGACAATTCCGAGCAAGACTCCGCCCAGTGTGAGTTTTCCTGCTCCACTGAGGATCAGGCGGAGAATGTCGAACCGGCGCGCGCCGAGGGCCATCCTGATGCCGATTTCATGTGTCCGCTGACCGACAACATACGAACTCACACCAAACAACCCGATACTTGCCAGGAGCAACGCAAGCGCGGCAAATGCGCCGAGAAGCATCATGGAGAATCGGCGCCGGGCAAGTGAGTCGGAGATGACAGAATCCATCGATTGTGGGCCGAAGATCACGTTTTCGCGGCTCAGTTGTTGGCTGGCTTGTCGGATGGAATTGAGCAGTCCGTCCTGCGGCCGGGCTGAACGAACGACGACGGTCGAACCCCCCGACGGCGCCATCGCTATGAGATCATCGGACAACTGCATGCAGGGGATGTACACCTGAGCCCGCAGCCGTTCCGTGTCATCGGTAGCGAGTCCCCACTGTTTCACGTGTCCGACGACACCCACAATCTGGGCTGGCCCCTGAATCAAGCCGAATAGAATGCGCTTGCCGATAGGGTCCCCATCAGGGAAAAACTTGCGCGCGAAAACATCATCCACAACCACAACGTGCGGAGAGTGTTCGTCATCCTGCTCGGTGAAAAAGCGCCCACGTTGCAACGGAATCCCCATAGCTTTCAGGTAGCTGGGTTCAACCATGTAGTCGATCGCCCAACTCATTTCGTTCTCGCTCGTGGGTTTGGGCTGGCCTTCGAAATAGAAAGTTTCCTCATCGTCGCTGCCCATCGGAACAGCGCCCCAGGTTTGCGAAACCGCCTCCACCCCTGGGATGGAAGCAATCTTGCGATCGAACTCGCGGAACGCAGCGCGGATTGCGTCGGGAGAAGCGGTCATCATCGCCGGTGGCAACGAAAGACCGACAGTGAGGACGTTATGCGGATCGAAGCCGGGATCGACGCTCCAGAGTTGTACGAGGCTCCGAATCATCAATCCGGCGCCTGCCAGCAGGACCACCGCCATCGCCATCTCAGTTACAACGAAGATCGATTGAACACGATAGCGATTGCCGCTTGTGCCGCGGCCGCCCTCTTTGAGCGGTTCCTGCAGCTTCAGCAGCGACATTTTCAGCGCCGGCGCAAGGCCAAACAGAAGACCGGCAAGAACCGATACCGCGAGCGTGAAGAGGAGCACGCGAAGGTCAATCCCGATTTCTTCCGCCCGCGGCAGAGTGGTTGGCAGAATAGCGAGCGCGGCACGTGTTCCCGACGCCGCTAGCAATAAGCCCAAACTCCCGCCGGCGAGTGCGAGCACGATGCTCTCAGTGAGCAACTGGCGCGCGATCCTGGAATGGCTCGCACCCAGCGCGCCGCGAACTGCAAACTCGCGAGTTCTGCCGGTTGAACGCGCCAGAAGCAGAGTAGCTACGTTGACGCAAGCAATCAGAAGTACGAGACCGACGCTGA
>JASICF010000558.1 GCA_030044775.1 Candidatus Sulfotelmatobacter sp.
CCGACGACCAGGGGCTTGCGGCGGCGAATGCGATCGGTGAAGTATCCGGAAAACAGTTTGGCGAAAGAAGCGACGCTTTCTGCAATTCCCTCAATCAATCCTAGCTGTGCCGGCCCGGCGCCGAGTAATACGAGAAACGCGGGCAGTACCCAGTACGCCATTTCGGTGGCTGTGTCATTGAAAAATGACGTGATGCCGAAGACGTAGACATTGCGCGGCGTGGGTATTTCCGCATGGGAGGTAGAGCGGGGCATGAAGAGGTTTTATCACAGAGAAGCAGCCACAAAGGTTCATCGAAAGTTGCCGCGGAAGCGTGCGGTGCACCTGGAAATGAGTACGGAACGGTTGCCGCTCGCAGCTGATCACTTGCAGCCGACAACCGCCTTCAGTACATTGCGTCGTATTTCGTTACGACCCACTGCCCGTCTTTGTTTTCTGTGGTGACGGTCATCTGCCCAAGATAGCTGCCCGGCTGGCCGGGAGTGTTGTAGCGTTTCGCGCTGTAGTGGAGAATCGTGAGCGGCGGTGCGTCCTCCCACTCCGCTAGCTGCCAGGAAATCAAGGGATGCTGCGCCTCCGACTTGCAGATGAAGTGGGCGTACTTCTTGTGGTAATCGTGCTCCCATTGGGAGAGCAGTTCGTCGCAGTGTCCGTCGCGCAGTTCGCGCAGAAATTTGTTGGAGCTGTGCTCAATCGTCCGGTCGCGCAAAGGATTCATCGTGATGGTGAGCGGCAGGCCCGTGAGCGGGTCGCGATCTACCGAGCGCGCCAGCACTGGGCCCTGATTGCTCAGCCACCAGATGTAGCCGAGAAACCCAAACACCAGCAGCCCGCCCACACTGATGGCGATGGCGATCTGTGTGCGTGTAAATCCCATCCTGTAAGAAAGTTTATCGGGATGGCAACGCAGGGCAAGATTACCGGAGAGAGACGCGAGAGGACATGTACGGCCGGGGCAATATGATCGGATCCTGCTTTCCAGCCGATTTTTCAGCCCGACGGCAGAACCCCTATTGCAGCCCCTCCACTAGATACAAATCCGATAGCAGGCGTCGGTAACCGTAGACGTAAGATTTGCCGTCAGGCGTCGGCAAGACGGGGCCCACGAATTCAACGCCTGCTGGATCGGGCGGCATGAGCTGCTTCCATAGCGTCCGATTACCGCTGGCAACTTCCAGCCGGTAAACCTTCGCTGGCAGTTCCCCGCCTTTGTAGACATACAAATATTTACCGTCGGGCGTCCATGCGATCGGCATCTCGCCTGGCTCTAATCCCTTGATGGGCTGCGCATCTCCGCTTGGGATGGGAAACAGGTATGCCTTCTGATCCGGACCAACCGCCGCCACCTCGCTGCTGTCGGGCGACAGTGCATATGCCGACCCATCCGTTCCCTCGGGAGTAACGGGGAGAAACTTGTCGCTATCGATATCCTGCACGTAAAGCCGCAAGCCATGATTCGGCTCGATGCCCGCGATCAGCAGCCGCTTTCCATCCGGAAACCAGCGCGCGGCGTTGTGAATGATGTCGTGTCCCTTCAAAGTACGAGGCTCGCCCGGCCCGGTCGGCAACAGAAACAAATCAGTCTGCTTGTCGCCACGGCAGGCAAGCGCCCAATTCCCATCCGGCGATAGTGCAAGCGACTGCCCGTCGCCCAGCCGGATAGCCGGAGATCCATCCGTTTTACGCAGGTAGACCGCATAGGTCGGTCCGCCTGCTTCGCCTTCTTCACGAAACAGCAATGCTTGCCCGTCATTTGAAAGCGTGACTGGATAGGACCAGTCCAGCCAGGTGAAATCGCGCTCCGTCTTGTCCTCCTCGCGGTGGACGATCAGGCCGCGCCGCCAGCTGTCGCGCGCCAGAAGCACCCGGCCGTCGGACATGACATCCTGCAGCGTGAGATCGGCCGGGACACGCGTGACCAGCCGTTCTTTGCCGGAAAGCGGCACCGCAAAGATGGAGCGGTCAATCCCAATCAGAGTCGCGGTCACCCACACTTCATCGCCCTTCGGAGACCACGCTAGCCCGACTGCTCCGCCTCCGTAGCTCTGACTGAGGTTGCGCTTATTGCCGTTGAGGTCGACCACTGCAACGCCCCCGATCGAATCGCCCTGAATCGGATGATCAATAAACGCAATCATGTCCCCTTTGCGCGAGACGCGAGGGTGGCTGATCCAGCCTCCGGTTTCGTAGAGCACTTTACCCGGCGGATATTCGAGCCGGTTGCGGCCGTTGAAATCCCGCACAATCGCCAATTCCGATCCATCAGGCGACCAGTCCGCCCACTGAATATTTTCCAGGACCTCGCGCGGGGCCGCTCCGCCAATTGGCATTCGAGCCAGAGTGCCAGTGTAGACCTGAGATTTGGTTTGCTTGCTGCGCAGCAAAACTGCCATCTCTCCGGTCGATGAGATCGCCAGGATTTCCGCGCCCGGCACCCCTATCGGCCTGGACTCTGGCGTGCCGTAGCGCGTGCTGAAAATTTCCACCGGCCCGCCTTCCCAGGCTGCGCTGTAAATGATGGTCTGGCCATCGGGGGCAAATCGGGCCATGCGAATCGAGCCGCGACGGTACGTCAGCAAATGATAAGCAGGCGAAGGGTGCAATCCGGGCCCGCGAAGCAGGAGAAACGCAATCACAGCCAACGAGGCGGCTAACGCGCCTCCTAGCACAATGACAGTGCTCCGGGGCCGGACCTCGGGAACCGCCTTGATGCCCGATGAACTGATTCCGGACGATGGCGCGGCCTGCACGGCAGATGTGGAGCCGCCCGCGGACGATCCGGTCGCCGTTTCCGGCCCAACGGGAGAAGAAATACGCGACGAATCCTGCTGCCGTTTGAGCCTCCTCAGATCGGTTCGTACTTCAGCGGCACTCTGGTAGCGCAACTCAATGTCTTTTTCGAGCAGCTTGGCGATGATCCGCTCGAGCTCGGGAGGCATGTCGGGATTCAACCGAATCGCCGGGGCGGGAGCGCGATTCAAAATCGCTTCGGTGATGACTCCCGGAGTCTCGCCACGAA
>JASICF010000559.1 GCA_030044775.1 Candidatus Sulfotelmatobacter sp.
ACGAGGCGTTGAAGATTGCCCTGGAGATGGCGGAGGCACTCGACAAGGCACACAGGCGTGGGATTGTGCATCGCGATCTTAAGCCGGCGAACATCATGCTCACCAAGAATGGGCCGAAGCTGATGGATTTCGGTTTGGCCAAGCCGTCAACGACAGTGAGTTCGGCATCGGCTAGCTCATTGACGCCGAGCACCCCAACGATGAGCGTCGCAGCTTTGACTGCTTCGGCTTCGCCTTTGACCCAAAAGGGCACGGTGGTGGGAACGTTTCAGTACCTGGCACCGGAGGTGTTGCAGGGAGCCGAGGCCGATGCGCGCTCCGACATTTTCAGTTTTGGCTGTGTGCTCTATGAAATGCTCACCGGCCGGCGCGCATTCGAAGGCAAGTCACAGTTCAGCGTTTTGGGAGCAATCCTCGACCAAGAGCCAGGGCTCATCTCGACCATCCTTCCCGGTTCGCATCCACGCTTAGACGAAACCGTAGGGCGTTGCCTCGCGAAGAATCCCGACCAGCGCTACGGCTGCATGCACGACGTGCAGATCCAACTGGAAACGTTGGCCGAAAATCCGAAAGCTTTGACTCTTCAGGCGCCACAGTTGAAACCTGCATCGTCCAGTTCACGTCTGCCATGGCTGATCGCAGGAATTTCCGCTTCGCTGGTAATCGGCGTAGCAATAGCTTACGTGTTGCAAACTCCGAAGTCGGCGCAAGTCGTGCGCTCTTCTATTCTGCCGCCCGCAGATTCTTCGTTTGTGACCATGCTGCCCTCCTCCGGTCCCCCGGTGCTCTCGCCCGACGGAACCCGAATGGCGTTCACTGCGCGCGATGAGAAAAGCAAGGTCTTGTTGTTCGTGCGATCGCTGACCTCCCTCACGGCGCAGCCCTTGCCTGGGACTGACGACGCCATCTATCCCTTCTGGTCGCCGGACAGCCGGCAGATTGCCTTCTTCGCGGGCGGCAAGCTGAAGAAGATCAATGCCGAGGGTGGGCCGCCGCAAGATGTGTGCGATAGCGCCAGTGGGCGTGGAGGCACCTGGAGCAAAGACGGCGTCATCGTATTCACGCCCGGTTCCAATCAGAATCTATTCAGCGTGCCAGCCTCGGGCGGAACGCCTGAACCCGCCTCGCAGCGCGATCTCGCCAAAGGCGAAAACAGTCACCGCTGGCCCTGGTTCTTGCCCGATGGCAAACACTTCCTCTATTGGTCGCGAACCTCCATTGCAGGCGAGTCCCCGGTGCTATATATCGGCGAGCTCGGATCGTTGCGGGCCAAACTGCTCACCAAAAGCGAAACCATGGCCGAGTACGCGTCCGGCCATCTTCTGTTCCTGCGCGGGCAAACCTTGATGGCGCAGCCCTTCACCGTGGGACGGATGGAGCTAAGCGGCGAGCCCCAGCCGATTGCAGAGCACATCGCCGTAAATGGTTCAACCATCCGGGCGATGTTCTCCGTCTCGGACACGGGAATGCTCGTGTACCAGTCAGGCGCGGCTGACACCGGGTGGGACCTTGTATGGTTTGGCCGAGACGGAAAACAAATGGAGGCGGTCGCGCAGGCTTCTCGCTACATCGGACCGTCACTGTCGCCGGACGGCACGCGCCTGGCAGTCACAATCTTCATCGGAACTCAGGGAATCGGTGACAATTGGATTTTCGACCTGGCCCGCGCAACTCGCACCCGCCTGACCTTCAACAACGGAGTCACTACCAATGCCAACCTGGGCGGGGCGACCTGGACTCCCGACAGCAAGACTATCTTTTACAACACGGTCGACAAAGGAGTGTTCCAAATCTACGCCAAGGCCGCCGACGGCAGTAGCCCCGAGCGTCTCGTTTTGGAAAGCGCCGACGGTAGCGCACTTCCCAGGTGTGTTTCACCCGACGGCCGTTATCTGCTCTACGAAAGGCGGCTGAACCAGAAAGAACCCGCCATTCACATCTGGGCGCTTCCATTATCCGGCGATGGCAAGCCGTTTCCTATCGTGCAGGGCGCTTTTGACGAGAGGTCGCCGACAGTTTCTCCTGATGGAAAGTGGCTGGCATACCAAAGCAATGAGTCTGGGCGGCAGGAGATCTACATTACCGCCTTTCCCGCCGGCGGCGCAAAGTGGCAGGTCTCGAGTAATGGTGGAACGACGCCGAAATGGCGCCACGATGGCAAGGAATTGTTCTTCCTCGATCCGCAGGACAATATTGTTGCGGTCGATGTGAACACGTTCGCCAGTGCCGTGAAGCTGGGCTCGCCTCACGCTTTGTTTCAGGCGGACGGAATCCAGCGTGACTTTGGTCCTTACGATGTGACTGCCGATGGAAAGAGGTTTCTCATCAACAGCGGGAATCTGAAGGAAGGCACCGAACCCTTAACGCTGGTGCAGAACTGGACAGCGGAGTTGAAGAAATAGCCTGCCGCCTCGCTTCTCTTGTCTGGCTTCAAACGGAGATATCACAACCTCGGGGTAAATTTCGCGGATTCCTTGGAATCAGGCGCCATTTCTCTGCACCGGAGGCTGGGTGGTAGGGCAGGAACGCCGACGCTAACGACACCGGAGTCTGCGACAAAGTATGAGCATGACTGGTCGAGGGGCATGTGCCACGCCGCAGACGATCAGCCAGCGCCTCGCCCTCTATCAACTCCGGGCTATAATTACGCCCACGGATGGACCTCACCACTGGCGCGAAACTTGGTCCTTACGAAATCCAGTCCCCGCTGGGTGC
>JASICF010000560.1 GCA_030044775.1 Candidatus Sulfotelmatobacter sp.
ACGGCGTGCATAATCTGGGCACGCCGCAGGCATGGTTGTTTCCGGTTTTCCCATGGAGCGCCTTTGCCTTCGCCGGCCTGGCCGTGGGATTCGTTTTGCAGTCCGATTGGGCTCGCAAGCGGGAGAGCACGATCTTTCTTGCTGCGGGGTTCGCCGGCGTCTGTGTGATCGCAGCGTCACGCTGGCTGGACCACCAAGCGCGCCAGCTTTACGCGGTTTACGATTACTGGCACACCAGCCCCAACTTTTTTTTGATTCGCGTCGGCATGTTGCTCGTCATTCTCAGCGCGTGTTATGCCTGGTGCCGTTTGGGTGCGGGGGCGTGGGGTTTCAGCCCGCTGATTCAGCTTGGACAGGCGTCTCTGATTGTTTATTGGGTTCACATTGAGTTTGTTTACGGACGCGCATCGATTCTGCCCAAGAGGGGCGTAAGCATCCGCACCGCATCTTTGGGTTTGCTCACGACTTCTCTTGCAATGCTGCTTCTCGCCTATCTCCGAACGCGATTCAAAGGCCGCGGGACCGAATTGGTTGGATGGTTCTGGCGCCCGGCGCGGGCCGCGAATTGAATCGCGCAGCGCTCGCTTTCCTGCCTGCATCAGCCATCTACAGAAACTGCTTTGCGAACTCCACCACCTGGCGCTCGGCCCAGCGGCCGTCATAGTTCGGATCGCCGTCGCGCTCGCCGACAAAGGAGCAATGGCCGCCATCCTCAGCTTCCAAATACGTGATGTTGCGATTCGCGATAATTTTTTCGCGAGTCTCTGGGAGAATGCGAACGAATGGATCGTTCAGGGCGTGAATGATAAGTGCCGTCTTCGCGATGCGATCGATCACGTTCGCGGCGGAGGCCCGCGTGTAGTAATCGTCCGCGCCGGTAAAGCCGCAATAATAAGCGGTGATGCGATCGTCGAATTCGCGCAGCGTTCGAACTCCCCGCAGACGCGAAACGTCGAAAGCGGCTGGGAAAAATCTGGCCTTTCGCCGATACCTACGAAATAACTGCCAAAGAAAATAATATTCGTAAATGCGATTTGCGGGTTCGTGCAACGCATCTGCCCCGGCGGCCAGATTGATCGCCGGACAGACTGCAGCAACCCCGCGAAACTGCTCAGGCGCATTGCTTCCCCACTCTCCCGCCATCTTCAGAACCAGATTGCCGCCCATCGAGAATCCTGCCAGCACGAAACCGGGAACTTGATCGTGATCGACCACATGCTGCGCGACCGCGGCAACATCGGCCGAGCGACTGGAGTTGTAAAGCGTGGGCGCGCAGTGGTCCATACCGCCGCAGTTGCGCTGATTCATGCGAATCACGTTCATGCCTGCGGCCAACCCATTTCTCGCGATGCCCTGCATGTACTGCGATTCGCTCGAACCTTCAAGCCCGTGAACCACAACCAGTGTCAGGGCTCGCTTGTCTTTTTGCCAGTGGCAATGGCAGAGCACGGGAATGCCGGGCTCTACTTCAATCAATCGCTGCTCGGATGGCGGGAGTTCGATTCGACGCGGAAGAAAAAAAGCCGCGAGAGTTTGCACGTGGCCGCCCCGAAGGAAACGCCGCGGCCTGAAGCCCGACGGCTTCGGTTCGGCTTCTGTCTTCGCGATGCAAGCTGGCGGACTCGAGTGAGCACCAAACTCCACCGGCCCAATTTTAGGGGGAGTTCCCACGGATTGATTTTAACTTTACTGGCCGGTTTGCGGTCACTGGCGGCTTCTTAGCTGGAAGACGCTAAGGACTGATGCACCAGAAAATCAATCAGCTTCTTATTGAACTCATCAGCGCACTCTTCATACGGCAAATGCCCAATGCCAGGAAAAATTATGGTTTCAGAGCGCGGGAAGTAGCGCGCCAGCGGTTTCGCTGAGGAAGCATAAACCGCGGGATCTTTACTGCCCCACATCAAGAGGGTCGGAATACTCGCCAGTTGCGGCAAAATGGCGCGAAGTTCGCGCAGGTCCTCAGTCCAGGTACGGACAATGCCTAAGGCGTGATCATAGGAATCTGGAGTCTGCAATGCCGACAAGTATCCTTCAAATGAGTCGCGTGGAATGCGGCTGCGGTCGCCATACATTCTCCCGTGCCAGTATCGGTACAAGCCGCTCATTTGCGGAATGAAGAGCCGAAACCAGCCTGAGCCCAAATTGCTGCCGATGAATGGCGCGAGGTGCCTGCCGTGCGCGGAAAAAGGATTGACCGGCGCGACCAGCACCAGCCGCCGCACCCGAAGGCAAGAATCGGTTCCGAGACACTTGGCGGCCATCATCATCGCCACGGCACCACCGTGCGACGTGCCAAGCAGATCGAAGGAGGAAACTCCAAGGCGTTCGACCCAGCGCAGCATGCGCTGTGCAGTGGCGCGCATGGTGTGATCGAGACCTGTCGGCCGATCCGAGAATCCAGCGCCTGGCATGTCCGGCGCATAGGCCGTAGCATAAGGGATCAAGGCCGGCAGGGTGAATCGCCAGGAAAAAGAATATCCGAGAAGACCGTGAAGCAAGATCAGTGGAGGCCCGGAACCGGCCCGAAGATAACGCAAGCGGACGCCATCGAGATCCATCCAGCATTCTTCGACCCCGGGGCTGGCATTGGGGAATGGGGTATTCCAGGTATCCCGTTTTGACTCGGTCACGCGAAATCTTCTTGCCCGTTTGGACAACTTTTTTTCGGCGGCGTCACTCTATACAAATGAACATCGCCTCTGTTCGCTTCACTTGGGGAGCTTCGGCTCCCCGTTTTTTCGGCTCCTAATCGCATCGCAAGCCTAAGCGGCGCTTCATTTTCGCGAAGCCAAAGTGATACGCAGTCGGAGGATCATCGGGTTTTCACGCCGCCTTCTTCTTCGCATTTCTCAGCAACTTTTTCAGCACGCGAACTCCTTTATCCACGTGTTTCTCCTCGAGCAAAAATGGAGGCAGAAACCGCACGACGGTATCCTGCGTGCTGTTGAACAACACTCCTTCGTCCAACGCCGCATCTACGATCGGTCGCGCCGGAATCTCAAGGTTGATTCCCTGAATAAATCCCCGCCCGCGGACTTCGTTCGCAACCGGACTCTTTTCCGCAATCGTTTTTAGTTCCTCATTCAGGTAGGCGCCAACCCTGTTTACGCTTTCGAGCAGCTTGTCTTCTTCTATGATCGCCAGAAACTCCAGCGCCACGCGACAGGCCAGCGGACCGCCTCCAAATGTCGTGCCATGCTGACCCGGCGAGATCGCGGAAGCAAAATCCTCTCTCGCAATAAACGCGCCTAGCGGCAGGCCGGCCGCAATCGGCTTGGCGATGGCAATCATGTCCGGAACCACGCCGAAACTCTGGAACGCAAACATCGTTCCCGTGCGGCCCAAGCCGCATTGAATCTCGTCAAAAATCAAAGCAGCCTTAAATCGGTCCGCCAACGCGCGGCATTCGCGCAAAAACTCCACCGAGCATTCATAGATTCCGCCTTCACCAAAAATCGGCTCCAGAACAATCGCGCAAGTGTTATCGTTTACAGCCGCTCGCAAGCTTTCAATGTCGTTCTGCGGAACGAATGTCACTTCTTCGAGCAGCGGGCCGAATCCTTTGCGATGCTTATCCTGCCCGGTCAGCGAGAGCGCGCCGAAGGTCCGCCCGTGATACGAGCCTTGCAGCGCCACTAAACGCGATTTAGATTCCCCGCCGGCACGATGTCCGGCTAGCCGCGCCAGCTTGATCGATCCCTCAATCGCCTCCGTCCCGCTGTTCTGAAAGAAGACCCGCGCATTCGCCAAAGCGCCGCCAGAAGCCGCGCCCGCCAGCATGCACAGCTTTTCCGCCAACTCACCCTGATATTCGTGGTAATACAGATTCGAAATGTGAATCAGCTTCGCTGCCTGTTCGCGAATCGTCTTCACAATTCGCGGATGCGCATGCCCGAGCGCATTCACCCCAAGACCCGAAACAAAATCGAGATAGCGGCGATCGTCGAGATCATAGAGAAACACACCCTTGCCCCGGGTGAAAGCCACGGGATACCGATTGTAGGTGCCCAACAGATAGCCTCGTTCAAGATCGGCGATTTGTTCGAAAGTTTTCATGGAAGAGTTGATTGTAACGGATGACACCGGGGCGCAGGTTAGGGAAGCGTCCAGAACCTGACCACAACACTTTTCCCGATCAGGTGTTCATATCTGCGAGCGTCACGTCCGACGTATTTGGCGGGACATCAAATACAACAACAAGGACACGATATGAAAAAATGGCTTGCCCTTGCAGCCCTCGCGCTGCCTCTCTCCATTGCTGGATGTTCGCATCCGCATCCGGTTTACGATGAGCCACCTCCGCCGCCAGAGTTCCAGGAAGTCGCCCGGCAAGGTTTTCACGATGGATGGGCTGCCGCCCACCGCGACGTTGACGCGGGACGGCCGCCAGACGTTGAACGCCACCCACGCTTCCGAAATCCGCCGGTTCCGCCGGAAGCGGCGGAGGACTACCGCCGCGGTTTCCGGAGGGGTTACGAAGC